>JAJFMO010000091.1 GCA_020697475.1 Paenibacillaceae bacterium
AGTGGAAAAAGATTTTGCAAATGTCCTTCATCGATCCTTACCTCGATTTGGACCCGGCGAACCGACAGAAGGCGAAGATCAACTGCTCTGGAGCGCTCGAGGGAACTCAAGATTTGGCCATGTGCGTCGATCTGTCCAGCAATCCGGTGACGCAAGTGGAAGCGTTGTCGAAGATCAGTTGGGATATGGTCGCTCTGCCGACCTTCAAGGAGCTGCCGGGTGTCGGCGCCCAAATGTATCCGACATACTTCAGCATTACCTCGATGGCGAAGAGCAAAGACGCAGCGATGGAGGTCATCAAGTATTTGAGCACCGATGCCTATCAGGTCGAAGCCTCGAAGAACGGCAACATGCCCGGAGTGAAGAGCGAAGCGGCACGCAAAGTGCTTGGACAGAACACTCCTTTTAAGGATAAAAATTTTCAGGCGGTCTATTACGATAAAGCTGCACCGATTGCTCCCAAGAACGTTTACGATTATGCAATTGAAAAAGTGTACGTCAAGGACATCACCAATTTGGTGCAAGGGAAGGTGGATCTGAATACGTTCCTGCGCGATGCCGAGGAGCGAGGGAATCAATTTTTGAAGGAACAGACAGGGAAGTAAACGATAATTCGGTATGCGAAAAACCGATTGCCCCGCCTTAAACGGATGGTGTATGCTGAATGTACGGAGCATACGATCGAGGGGTGTGGGCACATGCAGCTGGATACTCGTCTGTGGAACGATTCTCCGATATGGAACCAGGTTGTCGACGGTTACTTTAAGCAGAAACCCGTGTATTTGCAGAAAGGGTTGCTGAAAGTTCATCGGAAAGGGCTGCACATCCAGCCGGGCCTGGAGATTAATCTCAGCCATGAAGGTAAGGCGGCGTACGTTGTCGGCAAGGACATTTACATGCAATCGTCGCGGCAATTGATTTTGTTCCCCGGCAACGTGCCGCACCAAGTGTTTCCCGACGAGACGAATCCGTATACCCGGTCGGTCATCTGCCTGAACGAGTCGGTCGTGAACGGGGAACTGATGTCGTTCGTGCAATCGGAGTTGCAGCCCGGACAAACGTGCGTCCGTTATCAATTATCGATGGAAGCGTACGCCAAATTGTCGGGGATTTTGCAATGTCTGGACGTGGAATTGAAGCGTCAGGAGCCGGGTTGGGAACGGATGATCATGGCGCAAGTGCTGGAGCTCAGCGTGCTCATTCAGCGAAGCGGGAAAGATCATCGCGTGGATCAGAGGAATGACGGGCTAAGCGGGGTTGTTGGCAATGTCGGCAATGGCGGACGGTTCGCGGCGCCCAAACCGGATCTTGTTCGCGATTGCTGCGAATATATTGAGGCGCATTTGTCGGATGAGCTGTCTCTGCACAAAGTGGCGGAGCGGTTTCTTGTCAGTCCGGAGCATTTAACCCGTTCTTTTCGCAAGGAGAAAGGGGTATCGTTCTACCAATACGTGCTGTTGCTTCGCGTCCAAGCCAGCAAAGAGATGCTGTTGATGGATGCTCAAAAATCGATGACGGAAATCGCCTATTCGCTTGGCTTTTCTTCGTCGACGTTGTTTAGCCGGACGTTCAGGGGGCTGACCGGCATGACCCCGTCCGATTATCGGCGCCGCCATGGATGAACTCATTTCTCGCTTTAGAGGAATGGGTTTTTTACCTTTGCAGAATTTACAAGTTCCGGGGTCCCCGCAAAGTACCCGATTCCGCTCCCAGGCATAACTGCACTTTGTGGGGTAATTTTGTTGTATAATCAAATGTGGAAAAGGGGTGGACGAGCGATGGACATGCCTCTGTGGTTCGGGCCGTATGGAAGCGGTGTATTGCCCGGGAATGTGCGGGATTACGGCGTGAATGCGGCATGGTTCCACGGCTTTAACGAGGAGCGGTTCGAGGCGTGCGCGAAGCTTGGAATTACGGCTTGCGTGGAGTTGAAGACGTTTCGCGCCGATTTCGCCAAGCATCCCGAGTTGGTCCCGATCGGTGTGGATGGGAAGCCGATTCGCTTCGGGAGGCCGGTGCAAGGGATTTGTTTGTCGCAGTCGGATTATTTGGGGGAGATCGATCGAGAATTGCTGGGCGGACTGGCCGCTTACAAACCGGGTGGAATTTGGCTCGACTACTTGACGTACGCCGGGTGGTTTGAAACGCCGGAGCCGGACTTGCAGGAAAGCTGCTTTTGCCGCGATTGCGTCGCCGATTTTTGTGAATCGACCGGCATCGATGCGGACACCCCGGCGGAATTGCTGGCGCGGCATCAGGCGGTGTGGACCGAGCACAAGTGCCGGCGGATCGCCACGCATGGGAAACGATTCGCTGCGATGATCAAAGAGAGGCACCCGTCGTGCGTGGTCGGCGCTTACATGTGCCCGTGGGGGCCGGACGAATATGACGGGGCGTTGCGGCGAATATTTGCCCAGGATTATTCGTTGCTTGAACCGGCCATCGATGTGTTTACCCCGTTGATCTATTGCACCAAGAGCGGGCGCGGGCCGGAATGGGCGAGGCAATGGCTCGAACAATCGCCGTCGTTCGTTCCCGGCAGTCGCCGAGTGCAGCTCATCCTCGACGCGCTGGATTACCCGAACAGCTTGCAGGAGGCATCGCGTTCGTCCGTCCCTTCGTGGGGGATCCAACTGTTCCACGGCGCAGAGATTTTCGACGATAGCGACAAGGCGAACGCTTTTCGGGAAGCAGTGGAGGCTATCCGGAGGCGGGTGGGAGAGTAAGCTTGCCTGCTGTTTATGGCCGGAAATGGCCTTGGACGGCGAGATTGCAGCGCCGCGGGCGAAATAAGGCCAGAAATGGCCTTAAACGGTGGGATTGCAGCGCCGCGGGCAAAATAAGGCCAGAAATGGCCTTAAACGGCGAGATTGCAGCGCCGCGGGCTGAAATAAGGCCGGAAATGGCCTTAGACCACAGGGGCGTCACGCTTTGATTAAGTCAATTTTCATTTTCAACCTGAGGAGGAACAGCATTGAAGAGACCTAATATTTTGCTCATCACCAGCGACCAACAGCATTGGAACACGATCGGCGCGTTCAATCCGGAAATCAATACCCCCAACCTGGATCGGTTGGTACGGGAGGGGACATACTTCAAGCGGGCGTATTGCCCGAACCCGACTTGCACCCCGACGCGTTCGTCGATCATCACGGGGATGTACCCGAGCCAGCACGGGGCGTGGACACTCGGCACGAAGCTGCCGGAGTCGGTACATACGGTAGGAGAAGATTTTCAGCAAGTAGGTTACAAGACCGCGTTGGTGGGTAAGGCGCATTTCCAGCAGACGAAGTCGACGGAAGAATATCCTTCGATTGAATCGACCCCTAAGGTGCACGATTTCGATTTTTGGCGCGAGTTTCATGGCCCGTTCTACGGCTTCCAGCGCGTCGAGCTCGCCCGTAACCACACGTTCGAGGCGCATGTCGGCCAGCATTATGTGCTGTGGCTGGAGGAAAAAGGCTGCGACAATTGGCGCGATTACTATTGCGAGCCGACCGGCAAGCTGCCCAAACGCAGCCGGGGTCGTTGGAACATCCCCGAGCAATACCATGTCGATGCCTGGATTGCGGAGAGGACGAACGAGCTGTTGACGCAATATAAGGAAGCGGACGAGCCGTTCTTCCTCTGGTCGAGCTTCTTCGATCCGCATCCGCCGTATCTCGTGCCCGAGCCGTGGGATACGATGTACGACCCGGCCAAGCTGACACTGCCGACGATTGTCGAGGGCGAGCATGAGAAAAATCCGCCGCATTTCGCCGAGACGCAGAAAGAACGGCCGGATTTCTCCGCGTACAGGGAGAGCGGATTCGGAATACACGGGCTGAGTTCGCATGTGGAGTCCGAGCAAGATCGCCGGCAAAATATGGCGACATACTATGGCATGGTCAGCTTGATGGACAAGTATATCGGGCGCATTCTCGATCGGCTGGAAGAGCTGGGGCTGGCTGAAAATACGGTGGTCGTCTTTTCGACGGATCACGGGCATCTGTTCGGGCAACACGGCTTGAAAGCGAAGGGGCCGTTCCATTACGAGGATTTGTTGAACGTCCCGATGATTGTACGTTATCCGGGCAAGGTGGCAGCCGGCCAAGTGTCCACAGCGATGCAGTCGCTTGTCGATTACGCGCCGACGTTCCTCGACTTGTGCGAGGTACCGATTCCGCGGACGATGACCGGGGTGAGCCAGGCACAGGTGTGGCTGGGAGAGAAGACGGAAGCGCGCGACCACATCATCTGCGAATTTCACCACGAAGGCACGACGGTGAATTTAAAAACATACGTCGACAAACGCTATAAGCTGACGATCTACTATAACCGGACGTACGGCGAGCTGTACGACCTGGAGGCCGATCCCGGCGAGGTGAACAACTTGTGGGACGACCCTGCCGCTGCGGCGCTGAAGAGCGAGCTGCTGCTGAAATACGCCTGGGCGGAGTTGGGCAAGGAGCCGGTGTGGATGCCGCGGGTCAGTGGAGCGTAAGCCGAGTGGTCTGATGGTGCATAGGCAAAACCTATCACGCTGATAGATTCTATATCTTTGTGTTATCAAGGCGAATGTGGTACAAAGGATAAAACGACAGATCAAGGAGTGGTAGACAGTATGGCGGATGTGAAGAAAATCGCGGTGTTGCCGGGCGACGGCATCGGGCCGGAAGTGATCGCGGAAGCGGAGAAAGTGTTAAAGAAGACGGAAGAGCTGTTCGGGTATCGTTTTGAGACCGAGCGCGGGTTGTTCGGGGGGATTGCGATTGATCAGCGCGGCACGCCGCTGCCGGACGATACGTTAGCGATTTGTAAAAAGGCCGACGCCGTTCTGCTCGGAGCGGTCGGAGGGCCGAAATGGGACAACAACCCTAAGGAGCTGCGGCCGGAAACCGGGCTGCTGGGCATTCGCAAGGCGCTCGGGCTGTTCTCGAACATTCGTCCGGCGGTCATTTTCGACTGCTTGAAGGACGCTTCGACGCTGAAGCCGGAAGTGCTCGACGGTACGGACTTGATCGTCGTGCGGGAGCTGACCGGCGGCATCTACTTCGGCGAGAAGTTCCGCCGCGAGACGGCGAACGGCCAGGAAGCGGTCGACACGTGCGTGTACAACGTCAAAGAAGTCGAGCGCATCGTGCGCCAAGGCTTCGAGATCGCGCGCACACGCCGCAAGAAGCTCGCCTCCGTCGATAAGGCCAACGTGCTGGAGACGTCGCGCCTGTGGCGGGAGACGGTCAATCGCATCGCGCCGGATTATCCTGACGTGGAGCTGGAGCACGTGCTCGTCGATAATTGCGCGATGCAGCTGCTGCGTCGCCCGGCGAGCTTCGACGTCATCGTCACCGAGAACATGTTCGGCGACATATTGAGCGACGAAGCGGCGATGCTGACCGGCTCGATCGGCATGCTGTCGTCGGCGTCGCTCGGTGAAGGGAGCTTCGGCTTGTATGAGCCGGTGCACGGTTCCGCGCCGGACATTGCCGGCACAGGCGCAGCCAATCCGATCGCCACGATTCTTTCGGTGGCGCTTATGTTCCGCCTGACGTTCGGGTACCACGAGGCGGCTGACGTGATCGACAACGCGGTGAAGGCGGTGCTCGATGCAGGGCATCGCACCGGAGATATCGCGGTCGACAAGAGCCAAGCGATCGGCACGACGGCGATGGGCGATTTGATTGTTGGGGCGATGAAGAAGTAAATCAGGCAAGTTGGGGGCGGCGTGAACCGGACAGGGGAGCGCTGTCCCTTCATTTTATCCGGGGAGAGTGGAAAAATATGGGGCAGGTTAATGGGGGCAAACCGAATGTATTGTGGATCTTCTCCGATCAGCACCAGGCGCAGGCAATGAGCTGTTACGGGGACGAGAATATCCATACGCCGAACCTGGATCGGCTGGCTGCGGAGGGGGCGCGGTTCACCAGGGCGTACTCCAACACGCCATTGTGCTCGCCGTTTCGCACAAGTTTGTACACCGGCCAATATATTACGACGCATGGGGTCGTTTCGCTGCACGTGCCGTTTTTGCGGCAGCCGGGGCAGAAGATGTTAGCGGAAGTGCTGCAGGAGAACGGTTACCACACATCGCATATGGGCAAATGGCATATTTCCGGCGGCGCTGCGCCGACAGCTTTCGTTCCGCCTTACTTCCGGCCCGGCTGGGACGATTGGAGCGGCTGGGAAAATTCCAACCGCCCATGGGAGACTTGGTACACGGAAGGGGATGCTCCGAAGCTTAAGGTGTTGCCTGGCTACCAAACAGACGCGCTGACGGACATGACGGTCGAGTGGATCGGCAAGCAGCCTGCGGATCGCCCCTGGTTTCATGTCGTGTCGATCGAGCCGCCGCATCCGCCCAACACGGCGCCGGAGAAATATGAAGCGATGTTTCGCGACAAGCCGCTCAAGTTTCTCCCGAACGTTCCGACCGATCACCGGAAGCGTGCCAAGATCGAAGAAACCGCGCGGCTGTATTATGCGCAAATTGCCAATCTCGACGACAACGTCGGTCGTATGTTGACCGCCTTGGAGGAAGCGGGGCAGTTGGACAACACGATTGTTTTTTATTTTTCCGATCATGGGGATATGATGGGAAGCCACGGGGATATGGGCAAAAGTCAGCCTGAGCAGGAATCGTCCAACATTCCGCTGATCGTTCGTTATCCGAAACGGATTCAGCCGGGGACGGTGTCGGACGCCTATATTAGCGGAGTGGATTTTATGCCGACTTTGCTTGGAATGCTTGGAATCGCGCCGCCCGAAGGGATGGATGGCGAAGATTTGAGCCCGGCGGTGTATGGCGAACGGCAAGATGGGGCGCGCAATGTGCTGCTGCAGTACGAGAAATCGTTTTATGCTCCGGCGCCGGAGAAGAGTTTCCGCACTCTTTTGCAGGACGAATGGAAGTATACTTGTTTCTTGACGAAAGGGCCAGCGCAGCTGTTCTATCTTCAAGACGATCCTTATGAGCTGAACAACCGGATCCATGACCCGGCGTGTGCGGAAATTCGAGGGCGGATGCATGAAGAATTGCGGGCGAAATTGGCCGCTTTTGGGGATGATTTTTTGTCGAGAATGGAAATTTTGGTGTAAAATATAGATTAGAATAATTATTAAGAAATAATGATTTTAATTATTGACTTTGCTATTTTCACATGCTAACATTTGGGTGGTTGAGGGGTTCGTTCCCTGCGGGGACGGGCCGGATGATTGAATGAAGAAGAACAAACAAAGGAGGAATTTGCAAATGGCAGAACGTTTGGTTGGCAGACCGGCTCCCGATTTCACAATGGAAACGGCGAACGGCGACGGCAAGGACTTCGGGAAAGTTTCGTTGTCCGATTACAAGGGCAAATGGCTCGTGCTGTTCTTTTATCCGCTCGATTTCACCTTCGTATGCCCGACGGAGATTACGGCACTCAGTCAGGCGGCGAATGAATTTAAACGGTTGGAAACGGAAGTTTTGGGCGTTAGCATCGACAGTGTACATACGCATCGCGCCTGGATCAATACTCCGGTGGAGCACAACGGCTTAGGGAAACTGAATTTCCCGCTCGCAGCCGATCTTACGAAGAGCGTCGCCCGCGATTACGGCGTGCTGATTGAAGAGGAAGGCGTTGCTTTACGCGGACTGTTCATCATCGACCCGCACGGCGAGCTGAAATATCAAGTGGTCAACCACAACGATGTGGGCCGCAGTGTCGACGAGACGCTTCGCGTGCTGCAGGCGCTGCAATCCGGCGGGTTGTGCCCGATGAACTGGAAGCCTGGGGACAAGAACCTGGTGGCGAAGTAAGGACCAATCGTGCGTTGCGCATGAGCGGCCTTAAGCGGCGGCTTGGAGGAGGAAATCTGTGAATACCCCTGCAAATTTGAAGTATACCGAGAATCACGAATGGGCGAACGTGGAAGGCAACCGGGTTACGGTCGGCATCACCGATTTTGCGCAGCATGAGCTGGGCGACATCGTATTCGTCGAGCTGCCCAATGAGGGCGACGAGCTGGAAGCGGGCGAGGCGTTCGGCAATGTGGAGTCGGTCAAGACGGTGTCCGAGCTGTACGCTCCGGTGAGCGGCAAGGTGATCGCCGTGAACAGCGCGTTGATCGACGACCCCGCCAAGGTGAACGAGTCCCCGTACGGCGATGGCTGGATGATCGTGGTCGAGATCAGCGACAGTTCGCAATTGGACGGTCTATGGTCGGCGGAGACGTATAGCGAGAAGACCGGCGGCTGACTCCGGGCGGTAGGAAGTTGGGAGAGGCCAAGCTGATGCTTGGCCTTTTTGCTTTGCTGTGGGGGACGTTGGTGGGATGTGCAAAGTTAGCTGAAGTCGCTATGAAGTGTGACCCCACTTTGGGGTTATTTTGTTTGCTGTGGGGGCATTGGTGGGATCTGCAAAGTAGCTGAAGCCGCTATGAAGTGTGACCCCACTTTGGGGTTATTTTGCATTGTGGTGAGGGGAGGTGTAGTTTGGGGCGTCGGCGGGTTGGGGTGTTTGGGCGTGAGGGGATTCGATTTGTGGAGAAAAAAAGCTGGCCACTCAGCTGCAGTTCAAAAAGTTTAATTGCGGCACGGGACCTGGCTGCGTCAAAAAAGGCGAGGTGTAATTATCCCACTGTTCATCCGCACAACGGCCACTACGGCAGCTTAGAGTACAATTTTGACTCAACAATCATGGGTTTAACGCTCTAAGCTGCCGCTGTGTCCGTTAGCCTCGTTATCCTCGCCATTCGTTGCTCTAAGCCTCTCCTGTGGCCGTTAGAGCTCCGCATGGGTACGCTGAGTGATCCCGAGTCTCAGCTTGTGCAGCCAAACCGCCAACCTGCGGACACCCGAAGAGGCCCAAGACGAACCCACTAACTATTGCTTGATTCGTCCCTTATGTGGTAAAGTAGAGGTGCAAGCTAATTGAAATTGGTAACCTAAATCAAATACATAGAAGGTGTTCCCCATGCCCAACAAAAAAATGAAACTGGGAGTCCCCCACCAGGAAGGCCAATTGTCCATGATGTTTGTCCGTGGGGGACCACGCGATGGCGCCGGGAGAAAAGGAATCGGAGTAACCAAGAAACTATCATTAACTTTGCCGCAAGAAACATGGGATCAACTTGAAGCTCTGGGCGCACAGAAGAATTGTTCGAGGTCGGAACTGCTGCGAACGATTGTCGAGGCTTTTCTCAGCGAGTCAACCGAAAGAGAAGGGGAGTGATCTTTCTGCGGCT
>JAJFMO010000092.1 GCA_020697475.1 Paenibacillaceae bacterium
ACCGACCGCCGGCACATTCGCAACCGCATCAGCGAGCTGAAGCGCCAGTTGACGGAAGTGGTGCGCCATCGCGCGCTGCACAAGGAGCGGCGCAAGAAGGCCGGCGTATTCCAGGCGGCGCTGGTCGGCTACACGAACGCCGGCAAGTCGACGCTGCTCAATCGTTTGACGGCAGCCGATGTGCTTGCGGAAAACAAGCTGTTCGCCACGCTCGACCCGACCTCACGGAATTTGGCGCTCCCCGGCGGCAAAACAATTGTGCTAACCGACACGGTCGGCTTCATCCAAAACTTGCCGCACTCGCTGGTCGCCGCGTTCCGCTCAACGCTAGAGGAAGTGCTTGAAGCGGATTTGATCCTGCACGTCGTCGACAGCTCATCGCCGATGCGCGAAGCGCAGATGGGAGTTGTCGATACAGTGCTGGCCGATTTGGGCGCGCAAGGCAAGGATCGGATCACGGTGTTCAATAAAATCGATCTGTGTCCCGAGCAGGAAGCGTCCATGCTGTCCACAGCGGGCAAGTTCGTGAAGGTTTCCGCCTATAGCGACAGTGATTTGGAGCGGTTCAAAGCCGCCTTGGAAGACAAAACGATGGGCGGTGTCCGGCATTACAGCATCCCTGTGGAGCGGGGAGAGGTCATTTCGCTGGCGTATCGGATGGGGGAAGTGGTGAGCCAGGAAGTTGACGGGGAGCAAATGCGGCTGCAAGTGAGGGTCGATCAAGGAGAATACGAGCGGATGGGGTATTTGTTGGCCGGTTTCGAGCTGGGTTCCGGATCCGACGGGGATGCAGGGAGTATTGAATTGCAATGACGGATTTAGGGACAAAAGAAACGGGGCAAGCCGTCGAGTTCTCACGCGACACACTGGAACTCATGCGCGAGGTGGAGCGACAAATTCAACCGCAGCTGGCGAAGCTGGAGGAGACAGCCGACGTTAATCAGTGGAAAGTAATCGAGGCGTTCCAGCGGCACAAAGTGAGCGACTATCATTTTGCGCCGTCGACCGGGTACGGCTACAACGACCGCGGCCGCGAAACTCTCGATCTCGTATACGCCGACGTGTTCGGCGCCGAAGCCGGGTTGGTGCGGCCGCATTTTGTGAGCGGCACGCATACGATCGGCACGGCGCTGTTCGGCGTGTTGCGGCCGGGTGAGCGTCTGCTCTACATAACCGGCAAGCCGTATGATACGCTGCACAAAGTAATCGGCAAGCCGGGCGATGGCACCGGCTCGCTCGCGGATTGGGGCGTCGGCTACGACGAAGTCGCCCTTGGCTCAGACGAATCACCCGATTGGACGGCGATTCGCGATTCGATCACCCCGGCGACCCGGGTGATCGGCATCCAGCGCTCGCGCGGCTACGATTGGCGGCGCTCGTTCAGCGTTGCGGACATCGGCGAGATGGTCCGCTTTGTGAAAGAGATCGATCCGAATTTGATCGTCTTCGTCGACAACTGCTACGGCGAGTTTACCGAGCCGCTTGAGCCGACAGACGTCGGCGTTGATCTGATGGCCGGCTCGCTCATCAAAAACCCCGGCGGCGGCATCGCCGCCTCGGGCGGCTATATCGTCGGCCGGCACGACCTCGTCGAGCTGGCCGCCTACCGGCTGACGGCGCCCGGCATCGGCGGCGAAGTCGGAGCGATGCTGGACACGACTCGCTCGCTGTTTCAAGGGCTTTTCCTTGCGCCGTCCACCGTGGCGCAAGCTCTCAAAGGCAGCGTCTTTGCCGCTGCCGTCTTTGAACGCCTTGGCTTCGTCACTCGGCCGCTTTGGCACGAGCCGCGAACCGATTTGATCCAGGCGATTCGCTTTGACCACGCCGAGCAACTGATCGCCTTCGTGCAAGGGGTGCAGAAGGCGGCGGCGGTCGACGCTCATGTCGTGCCAGAGCCGTGGCCGATGCCGGGCTACGAGCATGAAGTGATCATGGCGGCCGGGACGTTCATCCAGGGCGGCAGCCTGGAACTGTCGGCCGACGCGCCGATCCGAGAGCCATATACCGCTTATATGCAAGGCGGTCTCACATACTCTCATTGCAAATATGCGGTGCTCAAGGCGGTCCAAAACATTTTTCCCCGAATCTCTTGAATCACTTGTCAGGAAAACTTACACCAATTGACAGGTTTCGAAGGTTTGGATAATATAGTGAAGGATGCCATTCCGGAGGGGTGTGAAGTCGTGAGCGATCTGATTCGCAAAAATATGGCGTTGTTTCCCATGAGCATCGTGATGAATCTTACCAATCTGACAGCGAGACAAATTCGTTATTACGAACAACATGAATTGGTATGTCCGTCACGGAGCGAAGGAAATAAACGTTTGTTTTCATTTAACGATGTTACCCGTCTGCTACAAATTAAAGATTTGATTGAGAAAGGCGTAAATATCGCCGGGGTCAAGCAAGTTTTGCTGCCTGTGTCGAAAGCGCAGACCGCAAGGAATGAACCGCTGCTCGCTGATAATGACAAGGTTACGGCCAAAGCACCGACGGATCTGCAGATTCACAAGATGCTGAAGGCCAGGCTTGTCGGGGAGACGGGGCGCCGCGGCGAAGTTTCGTTGATTCAAGGGGATTTGGCGCGTTTTTTTCGCAAATGAATGGGTTCACATCAGGAGAGGAGAATTGTTGAATGAGCTTCACCAGGGAACAAATTTTGCGCACAGCTAAAGAACAGAACGTCCGCTTCATTCGACTGCAGTTTACCGATTTGCTCGGCTCGATCAAGAATGTGGAAATTCCTGTCAGCCAGTTGGAGAAGGCGCTGGACAACAAGATGATGTTCGACGGATCGTCGATCGAAGGTTACGTGCGCATCGAAGAATCCGATATGTATTTATATCCTGATTTGGACACATGGGTCATCTTCCCTTGGGTGGCGAACGACCGTGTTGCTCGCTTGATCTGCGACATCTACATGCCTGACGGCCGACCGTTTGCCGGAGATCCGCGCGGGGTGTTGAAGCGGGCGCTTAAGGAAGCGTCGGATATGGGTTTTACAGCGATGAACGTTGGTCCTGAACCGGAATTTTTCTTATTTAAAGCCGACAGTATTGGAACGGCATCGTTGGAACTGAATGACCAAGGCGGGTATTTCGATCTGGCTCCAGTGGATTTGGGTGAAAATTGCCGAAGAGAGATCGTGCTCGTTCTTGAAGAGATGGGATTTGAGATCGAAGCGTCGCATCACGAAGTGGCTCCCGGCCAGCACGAAATCGACTTCAAATACGCCGATGCGATCAAAGCGGCGGATCAGATTCAAACGTTCAAACTGGTTGTCAAGACGGTTGCTAGACAGCATGGCTTGCATGCCACATTTATGCCCAAGCCGTTGTTCGGGGTGAGCGGTTCGGGAATGCACTGCCATCAGTCGCTGTTCATCGGCAACCGCAACGCGTTCTATGATGAATCCGATTCGCTCGGAATGAGCGATACGGCGAAACAATATATGGCCGGCGTTCTTCATCACGCCAGGGCGTTCACAGCGGTAACCAACCCGACGGTCAACTCGTATAAACGGCTTGTCCCCGGTTACGAAGCTCCTTGCTACGTGGCCTGGTCTGCCAGCAACCGCAGCCCAATGATCCGAATCCCGGCTTCGCGCGGCTTGAGCACGCGGATCGAAGTGCGCAATCCCGATCCTGCTGCCAATCCGTATTTGGCGATGGCGGTCATGCTGAAGGCCGGTCTTGATGGAATCAAGCATAAGATGCAACTGCCTCCTCCAACGGATCGCAACATATATGTGATGACGGAGGAAGAGCGGGTTACTAACGGGATTCCGAGCTTGCCGGAAAACTTGCGCGAGGCGCTGAACGAGCTGATCGAGAGCGAAGTGATCAAGAATGCGCTCGGTGAACATGCGTTCAGCCATTTCGTTGAGTTAAAGGAAATCGAGTACGACATGTATCGCACCCAAGTACATAATTGGGAACGCGAGCAGTATATGACGTTGTATTAATTTGAGCTTGTGCTATAGCAAAGGCGTCAACCGGGTCGAAGTGGGGTGCTTCGGTGGGTTGGCGCCTTTTTTTGCCTTTATAGCCTCTATAAGTTCCTGATTCAGCTTCGAAGCTAAGCTCACTTAGTGGGGTTATCATGTCGTTTCGGACTGGGGGAAGCTTAAGAGATTAAAAAATTGCGACGATTACACTTTTAACGGACACCACAGATCCTTAAAGCTAATAGACCGCCAGTTTATGCAGTCATCAGCGTTATAAAAACGCTGACGTGGCCGTTCTAGTCAGAGGGAATCCTCTGATGCCGTTTAAACAGCTGTGGTGTCCGTTACGATTCGATGACTAGAATAAGATCCCTTCGGTGGAGACGGAGCGGTCTTTCCATATTGAAGGTTTATTGATTTGCGCATGAATTCCCAATAATGACCAATGAAATCAATAAATCTCCCGGAACAGCCCGATAACCTTCCCGAGAATCGTCGCTTTGTTCAAGCGAATCGGCTCCATCGAGGAGTTCTCCGGCTGAAGACGAATATGATCCTTCTCAATGAAAAATCGCTTGACCGTTGCTTCGTCGTCCTCGGTCATGGCCACCACGATATCTCCATTGTTGGCGGTCTGTTGCTGTCGAACGATAACCTGGTCGCCGTCGTGAATGCCGGCTTCGATCATGCTCTCACCGATAACGTTGAGCATAAACAAGTTGTGATCCCCGGCAATATGGCTCGGCAACGGGAAATAATCTTCCACGTTCTCCGTTGCGGTGATCGGAACCCCTGCGGTGACTTTGCCGACGATCGGCACCCGTACAACAGAGGAAGAGAATAAGACGGCGCCGTTGTCGTGGCCCATAATCTCTATTGCCCTCGGCTTCGTCGGGTCTCTGCGAATCAGCCCTTTCTTCTCCAACCGCTCCAGATGTCCGTGAACGGTCGAACTGGATGCGAGTCCCACCGCTTCGCCGATCTCCCTTACGGAAGGAGGATAGCCTTTCTCCATGACTTCTTTCTTAATAAAGTCCATTATCGCTTGTTGACGGTTTGAAATCTTGCCCATGCGAACACCCTCCTTATTTTGGATAAGCTTAAATGAAGTATAACACAGAATGCGGGTTCGCACAAACACAAGTTCGAAAAAACTATTGACACAAACAGTTGTTCCTGATATCTTATTGATAAATAGAACGAATGTTTGGAGGTCGAATATTCATGTATACCACTCAGCCGTTTTTACACTGTTCATCCCAGTCACGAGATAATAGAGGTGCTCGGAAGATCGCTGCGGGAATCGATTCTCAATATCGCAAAGCCAACCGCCGCTTTGCTGGCCGTAAGGCAATCCGGCTGCTGTTGCTGCTATCCGTGATCGCCGTCAGTTTCTTGTGCGGGACACTGATGAATGTGTATGCATTCGATCAGTCGGTGGAATCGGATGGTGCTCACACCGTGTATGTTGGTCAAGGAGATACGTTATGGGAAATCGCCTCTCAATATAAATCAGACAGTCAAGACATTCGCGAGTATATTTATTCCATAAAGAAGGCAAATCATCTGACTTCTTCCGCTCTGCAAGAAGGCCAAACACTGCGGCTTCCGTAAGCAGCCAACCTTCCCGCACCCAATTTGACAAGCCGCACCGGACATGTCAAAGTAGATAGGTATGTATGTTTCATAATGCGGGGAGGCTACCATAGAGATGGAATATCGCAGTTTAGGGAAGAGCGGTTTGGCGGTTTCGCAGATTTGCCTGGGCACAATGACGTTCGGCAAGGAGACAAGCCCGGAAGATTCGACAAGAATGATCGATCAATTTTTCGATTTGGGCGGCAATTTCCTTGACACAGCTAACGTATATGTCGGCGGCCGATCGGAAGAAGTGGTCGGACAAGCCATCAAGAAGCGGCGCCAAGACGTGGTGCTGGCCACGAAGGTGCGGATGAGAACCGGACCAGGCGTGAACCAAGTGGGGGTCTCCCGCAAGCAAATCATGGATTGTGTGGAAGATAGTTTGCGCAGGTTGCAAACCGACTATATCGATTTATACCAGATGCATGTATGGGATCAAATCACTCCGATTGAAGAGACTTTACGGACGCTTGACGATTTGGTCACCTCCGGCAAAGTGCGGTATATCGGATGCTCGAATTATTACACTTGGCAACTGATGAAATCCTTATGTTATAGCGATTTTATGAGATATGCCCGATTCATCTCGATTCAACCGCAATACAGTTTGGTCTGCCGGGAACTGGATCGAGAGATGATTTCGCTTTGTATCGAAGAGAATGTCGGGGTCATCCCTTGGGCTCCCCTCGGCAGCGGGTTCCTAAGCGGAAGATACGAGCAAGGCGTCATTCCGACCGAAGGCCGCTTGTCCGCGAAGAGTGGAGAGGCGCATTGGGGTCATCGATATACGGAGAAGAACTTCCGTATTCTTGACGAGGTGAAACGGCTTGCCCGGCAATACGGCAAGACACCTTCGCAAATATCGCTGAATTGGCTTATGTACAAGCAAGGGATCACATCGCCGATTTTCGGGGCGCGGACTTTGGAACAATTCGAAGATAACATGGGCTCTGTCGGTTGGAGATTGAGCGATGAGGACTGGAACAGGCTTGATCAAGTCAGCGCTTTGCCGGATGAATATCCGACCCGATTTATCGAGAAGTTCCGCAGATCGCTGTAACGGGGGTACATATGTCACGCAAATGGGAACGAATGATTGAGAAGAACAGGCAAAAAGCGAACGTTCAGCGGAAGAAACAGGGGAAACAGTCCATTGGCTACAGCGAGAGAGAAACGATGATCCAATTCAAAGGACGCAACTGGTTTCTGCCCGCTTTGTTCATCTTGTTCTCCATCGTTTATTTGTACATTTTTCGCCAGCAATCCGTCATCGATACGACGAATTACTGGATGACCTCCGTTCTTTATTTCCTGTTCGGATTATTTCTGTTTTTTTTCCGGCGTCCGGTGTTGAAGGTGGGCCGGGATCAACTGGCTTCGCGCAGGTTCACTGGAATGAAATACGTCGCCGCATCCGACATTGAGAATATCGCGATCGTCCAAGGAGCGGTAGTCATTCAGATGAAGAGGAAACGCGAGCGGTGGATGTTCAACCGCATGTTTCAGAGGATGAATCTGGAAGAAGTCAGCGATAAATTAAGGGAGTTTGCTGGGCGGCACCGTATCCCCATAATGGACAGTCTGTGAGAGACGTGTTTTTGAAGCGATAGAGGAGCGAGTTTAGCGATTATGACCATAAAAGCGGTAATGTTTGATTTGGACGATACTCTGTTGTGGGACGAGCGGAGTGTAAGCGAAGCATTCGAAGCGACTTGTAAGGCGGCAGCAGCACAGTTTTCCGGTATAGATCCCGGCGAGTTGGAGCGGTCTGTGCGAAATGAGGCGCAGTCAATATATTTCGGTTACCCTACTTATCCGTTCTGCAAAATGATTGGAATCAATCCGTTCGAGGCGTTGTGGGCGAAATTTAGCGAAGGCGAGTTACCGGAATTTCGCGAACTGGAACGGTTGGCTCCGGGTTACCGTCGGGAGGCCTGGACGCGCGGGTTACGCCAATTAGGCGTTGACAGCGAAGAGTGGGGAAGCAAGTTGGCAGACATGTTCCTTGCGGAACGACGTGCGAGAGCGCTTATTTATGAAGATACATTCACCATTCTGGATACTTTGCGCGGAACGTATAAGTTGCTTTTACTTACCAACGGCGCGCCCGATTTGCAAAAAGAGAAGGTTGCCGGGGTGCCCGCACTCGCATCGTACTTTGACCACATTATTATTTCCGGGCAATTTGGCAAAGGTAAACCGGACCCAGCAATATTTCGGCATGCGCTAGGGATACTTGGCGTACAAGCCAATGAAGCGATTATGATTGGGGACAAGCTGACAACAGACGTTCTGGGCTCGCTACAAACCGGTATCCCGAATGCATGGTTGAATCGAAAAAATGTATCGCGCAACGATGAGATCGTTCCGATGTTTGAGATTCGTGGATTGATGGAGCTACCGAAGCTGATCGAGAGTCTGTAGAGGATTTATGGATTCGCATCTAATCGACTGAGGATTATAAAAAACCCGCCGACTTCCTTGGAAGCCGACGGGTTTGCCTGTTCGTTAGTCTCTTGCTATGTTCCGGGGCCACTGCAAAGTATCTGAATCAGCTTCCTAGTAAGGCTCCACTTTGTGGACGTCTCAGATAGTATGTCCTCAGCAGATTGTTCGACGTCTTGACAAACATTTCGCCAAAGGATGGCGAAATCCGTTTGTCCTCGGGTTTGATTATGCTTTCTGGAAAGCGGGATCGTCGAATGGATGGGCAATCCAGCCCTCGGTTTCGATGAACAGCCGTACGGCGACAATTTGCCGGCTGGCCATCAAGGTGAAGAAATGCGGCTTGTGTTCCGGAACGGAGATTACATCTCCGGCGGAAAGTTCCACATCGAAATATCCGACATCGTCGCTGCCTTTAATAATAAAGATGCCTTCACCGGCGGTAATCGCCCGCACTTCGTCTTCGGTATGAGTATGTACTTGTTCGAACTTTTTCAACAATTCGGGCAAGTTGGGCGTCGCTTCCGATAAAGCGATTATATCCCAAGTTTTATAGCCTCGGCGGCCAGCCAGGCTGCGAATTTGCTGATCGAATGAGGCCAAAATTTGCGCCTTGTCTTCGTCGCTCAGGATGAATTTTTCCTGTAATTGCTTCGGCAGTTGAACTGTGTTCCAGTGCTCGTAGAGCACCTCTTGGCGTTCAAGAAATTGCGCCACTTCTTGCTCGCCCGTAATCCGTTCATTCGTATTGCGAATGCGTATTTGCGCCATTGGGGGTTCCCTCGCTTTCTTTGAATACAATATGCCTGTATTATATTGCAAATTTGTCCGTCTGTCGACGCTCCCAATTTGCACTTACATAATCCCGAATAAACAGATCGGAAATGTTCACAAATTGCGTTTTCATACCATTTTCAATTTACTTTGTATTTGGTACACTAGCAGTGAAGAAAGGAAGCGATCGTGATGGACAAACCTCATTTGCAAGAGCGGATGAAACAGAAAATATTGATACTTGACGGTGCAATGGGTACGATGATTCAACGGGAGGATCTGCACGCTGCAGACTTCGGCGGGGAAGAGTTGGAAGGGTGCAACGAGATGCTCGTCTTAACCCGCCCGGATGTAATCA
>JAJFMO010000592.1 GCA_020697475.1 Paenibacillaceae bacterium
ATTTTTTATGCTCGAAGAACAGAACCGGATCGGGATTGCGAATCGCCGCCTTCAACAACCCTTTCGCATCATATGGAGTCGACGGAGCGACCAGGATCAGCCCCGGTGTGCCGAAAAACACCGATTCAGGGCACTGCGAATGATATAGCGAACCGCCGCCCGTCGCCCCATAGGGAGCGCGAATGACGATCGGACAACTCCAATCGTTGTTGGAACGATAACGAATTTTCGCCGCTTCGCTAATGATCTGGTTCGTCGCCGGGAAAATAAAATCGGCAAACTGAATTTCCGCCACCGGCCGCATCCCATGCATCGCCGCACCGATCGCCGTGCCGACGATGGCCGACTCTGCGAGCGGCGTATCCAGCACCCGATCTTCGCCGAACAGATCGCGCAACCCTTGCGTCGCGTTCAGCACCCCGCCTTTGCCGACGTCCTCGCCGAGCACGAATACTTCGTCGCTGCGCTGCATCTCCTCTTTCATCGCCGAGCGGATTGCCTCTATATACGTAATGACCGCCATCGTCAATCCCTCCCGCCGTCAGCTGCGTAAATGTGCCGCATCGTATCATGCGGATCGGGGTAAGGAGCGTTATCCGCATATTGCCCGGCCTCAATCACTTCCTGCTTGATCTGCGCTGACAATGCCTGATCCTGTTCCTCGCTCCAAATTCCGCAATCGATCAAATAATCCTTATATTTGGGAACGCCGTCCTGCGCCCAGCGTTGCTCGATCTCTTCCTTCGTCCGATAGAGCAAGTCGTTGTCGGAAGTCGAGTGCGGGTGCAACCGATACATCATCGCCTCAATTAATGTCGGGCCCTCTCCGCGCATCGCCCTTTCCCATGCTTCCTTCACCACCCGGTACACTTCCAGGCAGTCGTTGCCGTCCACACGCACGCCGGGGAAGCCGTAGCCGAGCGCGCGATCCGCCACTTTCGCAGTACCGAGCTGCTTGGAATAAGGCACGGAGATGGCGTACTGATTATTTTCACAAAAGAAAACGACCGGAAGCTTGTGCACCCCTGCAAAGTTGCAGCCTTCGTGGAAATCGCCCTGATTGCTGGAACCTTCGCCGAAGCTGGCAAACACGACGAAGTTTTCCTTCTTCAGCTTGGCTGCATAAGCGATTCCCGCCGCATGGGGAATTTGCGTGGCGACCGGAGAGGAACTCGTGACGATGCGCAGTCGCTTGCAACCGAAGTGACCGGCCATCTGGCGGCCGCCGCTGTTGGGATCCTCTGCCTTGGCGAAACTCGACAGCATCAGCTCCCTCGTCGTCATCCCGAGCGATAAGACAAACCCGTAATCCCGATAGTAAGGCAGAAAGTAGTCCCTCGTCTTGTCAAACGCGTACGCGGCGGCGACTTGTCCCGTCTCCTGTCCGATTCCCGATACGTGAAAAGGGATTTTCCCCGACCTCTGCAACAGACCTACACGTTCATCGAATTTGCGCGCGAGCAGCATGGACTTGTACATACTGACGGCTTGTTCATCGGTTAAGCCAAGCGAACGGTGCTTCGTCAATTGTCCGACCGACATCATCCATTCCTCCCTATTTTTCGGGGTCCCCCGCAAAGAAACTGAATCAGTCTCGAACTACGGCTCCGCTTTGCGGGATATTTATTACCTGGTACTATTACTTGACCCTATAATCAGATTATATGCTTCGACTTATCAAAATACAATGGATATTTGCACATAGCGGCTAAATTTGCAATGAAAGCCCATCGATCTCCAACATCGCTTCGCCGAGCGCTTCCGACAACGTCGGGTGCGGCCGGATCGTCTGACCGACCTCCCAGGCGCTGGCGTTCAGCAGTTGGGCCAACGCGGCTTCGGCGATGTACTCGGTTGCATGCGCTCCGATAATATGCACTCCCAACAAGTCATTCGTGGCCACATCCGCCACGACTTTAACGAAGCCGTCGAGCTCGCCGCCGATCTGAGCTTTGCCCAAGGCGCGGAACGGGAACTTGCCGGTCTTCGTCTCATATCCCGCTTCAGCCGCTCCCCGCTCGGTAAACCCGACACTGGCGATTTGCGGCCGGCTGTAAATACAGCGCGGCACTAGATGCGCACTCGTGGGCTCCACCTTCATGACGGCAATATGCTCGACAGCAATCTTCCCCTCGTGCGCAGCCGCGTGCGCGAGCATCACCCCGCCGACGACGTCGCCTACGGCGTAAATATGCGACTCCTCCGTCTGCATCGCAGAGGAGACTTTTATGCATCCTCGCTCCAGTTTTACCCCGGTGTTTTCCAGGCCGATTTGCTCGACGTTCGCCTTGCGTCCCACACAGACGAGCATGCGCTCCGCCTGCAAAGTTTGGGTACGTCCTTTCAGTTGGACGTCCAGCGTCACGCCGGTCTCGTCCGACTTGACCGTCTCGATCAACACCGCTGTGTCGGTCAGCACATTCACCTTGCGCTTGCGCAACACCCTCGCCAATTCCTTGGCGATGTCGGCGTCCTCTGCCGGCACCAGCTGGGGCTGAGCCTCAACGATCGTCACTTCGACACCGAAATCGCTCAGTAGAGACGCCCATTCGATGCCGATCGCTCCACCCCCGACGATGATCATCGATTGGGGCAGCCTCTCCATCCCCAGCGCTTCGTCGCTCGTCATGACGACTT
>JAJFMO010000093.1 GCA_020697475.1 Paenibacillaceae bacterium
AAGTTATGATTTGTTTTTTATCCGAGTTGAGCGAGAACTTGCAGGATTCGTTATTATAAGGCATCTCGTTGAAGAAGATGTTTACTACCTTAACCATTTTAGTATATTAAGGAAATTTAGAAGAAAGAATGTTGGCAAAGAGGCTGCTATTCAGGCGTTCAATTTGTACAAGGGCAGCTGGCGGGTTAGCGAATTCGATTGGAATGTTCCGGCGCAATTATTTTGGAGGAAAGTGCTGAAGGAGTATACGGACAATCAATTTGAAGAATTAAGGAGAAAAGATAATAAGGGCCCGATGCAAGAATTTACAAATCGTTGAAAGAGTTTCCGCTACTTAATGTAAATTGAGGGGGATGTTTAGAAATGCAAACTTTTACTGTAGCAGCAGTTCAATACAAGTGCACGAATCCCGACCAACAGCTAAATACTGAGATAGGTCTACGGTTCATTAGGGAAGCAAAGGAGCTTGGGGCGGATATCGTCCTATTCCCTGAATGCTGGATCACTTCGTACACCTTTCCTGATATAGCGGAATCAGATCTCTCGGTTGAGGAAATAGAGAATCATCCTGATTTTAAGTCGTGGTACTCCACAGCTATTGATGAAAACAGTATGCCATTGCGAGCTTTTCAGGAAGCTGCCAAGGAATTATCGATAGGAATCGTCATAACTGCATTAACCAAAGGAAAGAAACGGCCGCAAAATTCGGCTTTCGTTATTGACCGTAATGGCGATATTTTGTTGAAGTATAGTAAAGTGCATACCTGTGATTTTGCTGTTGAGCGAACGCTCGAGAGCGGTACCGAATTTATGGTGTGCGATTTTGACGGCGTGAAGATCGGCATCATGATTTGTTACGACAGGGAATACCCCGAAAGCGCCAGAGTTCTCATGGTAAAAGGGGCGGAAATCATCCTGGTACCGAACGATTGCGGGTCTATGAAGCCCAGATTGCAGGCTCTTTCAACGAGGGCTTACGAAAATATGGTGGGCATTGTCATGGCCAATACACCCGGAGAAAATGCCGGATGCTCTTGTGCTTACAGCCCGATATGCTGGGATCTCAACGGCAAGCCTATAGATAATACTATCCTGTTGGCGGATGAGAAGACTGAGGGGATTTTGTCGGCCAAATTCGATTTGGATGAATTGCGCAACTATCGAAATAACGAGATGATGGGAAATACGTTTCGAAAAGTAAACGCATATAAAGATTTGCTGAGTGGTCAAGTTGAGGCGCCATTCATACGAACTTAAGTAGAATAAGCTGGTCCATATGGAAGGAGATATTGGAGAGGAGTAACATGAATCGTTCAAAATTGATTTTGATGGAAGGCCTTCCTTCAACGGGGAAATCGACGAATTCGGGCATCCTGTTATCCCAGTTGGAGAGAAATGGACATAAGGCCAGATGGGTACATGAAATGGCCCGGCCGCATCCAACCTTATTTTTTCATGAGGCGTATTTGGAGGAAAATGAGTATCGCGACTTGATCGCCCGCTACCCGCAGTCCTCTCTGATTTTGGATAAACTTATCGTAAAGCGGGGGAAATCGATCGGCATCGACTTGCTTGAAGTGGAATGGAATTACAGGGAACAGTTGGAGGAGCAAACATTTAACGACCTCAAACAGTTCGATGTTTGGAATTTCTCATTAGAGCGCTACATGAATATTGCATTGGAAAAATGGACGGACTTTGTCAATCGACAACTTCGCTTGGAAGAAATCGCAATTCTAGACAGCAGTATTTTTCAGTTTCAAATATTTTGCGTTCTTTTAGCTGAAGCGCCGTTCTCCATGCTTAAGTCCTTCATTGAATCACTCTATGAGATCATTTCTCCTCTCCATCCGTCATTAGTATATTTATATAGGGAAAACACGGACGATACGATCGATTATCTTATTAAAGACAGAGGGATCGCTTTTTTGCAGGGCATATGGAATAGAGACAAGCATCATCCGTATTATCGGGATCGCCCATCGGGAGCCGAAGGTTTTAAACTGTTTTTAAGGGATTACGCAACTTATGCAAAAAAGCTGTTCGATTCCGCCCCGTTCCCCAAGTTATCGCTGGAAATCACCGATGGAAACTGGGGTGAATATGTGGATCGGCTTCTTGATTTTACGTATTTGTCGAAAATAGAGGCTCCTGCAGCCCACTATCCGAACGGAAAATATGTCAACGAGAAACTAAAGCAAACGATCGAAATCATCGATGATCAATTTCTGACGCCCAATGGAGGAAGAAAACGCCTTTTGCCGAAATCAGACACTGAGTTTTATCTTAATGATATCCCCACAGTGATTCGAGTGGAAGGTAACGCAATCGTTATGGAAGGCGAGCAAGTGTGTGAGAGGTGGACGACGAAGGGAACTGTTTTTACAAAAGTGTAGTCGGGAACCGTCAGCTCTTAGTCAAGCGCTTGGGAATGGCGTGCGCAGGATTGGCTGCACACGCCATTTCATGTTTCCCGACAGGGAAACTCCTAAGTATCTCTATCCATTAATCGTAACTATGTTGAATATCCGGGCCGGTGTGATATGGAATCCAAGCCTCAAACCCATCGGAGCCGTTCATCTCCAGATGATAGGCATAGGCGCTGCCGATCGCCGGCTTTTGAAAGCCAAACTGTTTGCCCAGCCAACGATAAAGTTGTGAATACTCCACACGAAAGTCCGAGCGTGACGACTCGAAATGAAAAACCGCATAGAATTGCTCCGGGATCACGAGCTCGACCAGGCCGTCAGGAACAACTTGAGACTCCGAGTCCACAACTGCCCCGACAATGATCGAATGTTCTCCCACGTCCGCATAGCGCTCCAGAACCGGGTTCACACATAGAAGCGGACCTCTCGACACACCCGCAGCCTGCAACGACTTTTCCGCCCTGCGGCCGGCATCTTCCAACGAATCGTTCGGATTATCGACGGTGATGTTCGTCGGCACCCCCCAAATCCGCAATGACGGTTGCTTTGCCATTGTAAATCGCTTGAATCGGGCGACCGAAGGGTCTATCACATATTCAATCCGATTTTGGCCGAAAAACCCGCCGACCACCCCAAACTTGTTTCCATAGGGATCCTGGAAGTCAAAATGCTTCATCCCGCCGATCCCATCCATCAGCGGGCCAACCTCCGCCCCGATCGCCGTCAAATGCCGGTGCAAGCCTTCCGTGTCCGGCACATGCAAGCCGATGCAGGAGCTGCCTGAGAGCTCCTCGCTGCGGTTGACAAATGCGAGGCGTCCAGGCGCCATCTCTAACGTAGCGAATTTCGGATTATACGCCAACACCTTAAACCGCAACGCCTGGCCATACCAAGCCAGCGCCTCGCGTAAATCGGATACGGTGATGGACATGTAAGCCGCCGCTACGAACGGCTCACTGGCTGTACTGGTTTGAAACTGTTCCTGAACGATCATTATTAAAACTCCTCCTTCATCGAATGTTCAACAATTAGATGCCGGGGAGAGAGGGAAACTGTTATATTCGGAAAAATTATTGCAAGCGTATTGTAATCGGTGTGCCGTCGGGGTCTTCCGCGATGAAACCGCGCGTGCCGTCCTCGAAGTCGTCTAGCCCGCGAATAATTCGAGCCCCCAAGCCGCGGACGTGTTGGTAAGCGGCGTGGCCATCATCAGCCTTTAGTTGGAGCCGTTCGTCACCGGGGTGTTGATGATACAGCGGCGTAACATCCAATCTGACACCGGGGAGCAACGGCTCGCATTTTCCAGCCATTTCATGAAAGAGCTGACTGTAAGCGAGCTGCGCACGCGCCGGATCCTTGGACGGCAGAGCGATCCGATCCAGACAAGCCCGCACGGGGCTGCGCGGGAAGGGCGTGCCGCTTACACTCGTAAAGCCGAGCGGACCACTGCTTACCAGCCAGTGATGCCCGTCGCTGTCCGCGGCGATAAAAAAGTGGACCTTCGGTGCTCCGCGATCGATCCGGCATATGATGCTCCATTGGAGCCGTTCAACCGCTTCGTAGGCTTGCTCGATATCGGTTGCACTCACGACCAACAGATTGCGCCAATCGATATGCCAGAGATCAAGCCGCAGATCGGCCAACAATAGATTCGTTCCGTCTTCCAGCGGCAGCATGCCAACCGGCCCTTCTTCGCGTTCCGGATCGACGGCCATGCCGAATAGTTCGGCATAAAAACGAATCGATCGACGCAAATCACCCGTCTGCAGAAGCAATGAATCAAAGCGAAACCGGCAACTGTCCGGTTTTGGAATCGTGAAGCGCGCACCGCCGAAGGAATACAACGGATGAATCGGAATCAGCCTCGGTATTCCGGCATCGCGATCAAGTCGACTAACCGCTGACTCCAAAACCAATTTCATGCGACGAACGGTGTCCACTGCGTGTTCTTCCGCTTCTTTCGCTGTCCGAAGCAGTCTGGCAGCCGCCAAGGCCATCACTGGATTTTGCGGATCGCCGCCGTCCGGGAACGGAAACAGCGCTTGCATCTCGCGGTACGTTTGAGCGAGTGTTCCGTAGCGAATGGCTGCTTCCTCATAAAGCTCTGTAAGCTGCCGTACTGTGTGATGATCGACATCGCGAATGGCCGCATCCTCTTCCAGCTGCCCCCGCCAAAATAACGCCGCTTGCTCCCGACACCAGCCGTATGTCGCCAGACAGGCTGCATTGCCGAGCGGATCCGCCTGTCCGGTCTCGATAGCGGCGATCCACGCATCATACGCGGACAAGCCGTTCACGAATGGGCCGAACGTATCGTCGAGCCCTTCGGCATGGCGAACAATTCGAGCGGTCAGCCGCGCCAGCCGCCGAAGCGGCCGCTCGTGAAAAGGTCCCTCGCTGCCGAAGGCGTAGAGATCTTCCGCAAGCGTTCCTGTACCGATACGGGTACGACACGCCAGTCGGCTGTAAGGCAGCTCGATGTCCTTATGCGCATCCATGAGATAGAGAAGCTGGCGCTCATCATCGTAGCCATAGGCGAGACAGAAATCGCCGTTACTCAGCATCACCGGCATGCCGCGATCAATCGTGCTGCGAATCAGGTCGAGCGCGAACAAGAGCTTCCGCGTTTTGTGCAGGCTCGACGGCGCGGGTCGGAAATGCTGGTAATCCACATAACGGTTCCGCAAGCCGACATTCAACAGCCCGTTCGTTATAAAGGTGCTCCACTCCCATACCGTCAAGCTGTTTACCCCGATATCCCGCTTACGCACATTGATCAGGAAAGCGTAACCGGAGAAGGACGCAATTTCAGCCATTGTCATCGTCTGTCCGCTGTAAGGCAACGCATGATAAAGCGCATGCAAGAAAGATATTCCCGGCGGGGCGAACGTATCCCCGAGCATTTTCGGCTTAGGCAGCATCGTCCGCTTCATACCGCCGCTTTCCAGATGAACGGAGATTTGCGATCGCAGATCGATGTCGACTCTTTCTGTCTCCAGCTTGCGCCGAATTCGGGATACCGCTTGGTGGACGCTGTTGACCGACGTATCGTAATGGTCCGCGATTTCCTGAGGTGAAAGTTGTTTGTAAAAATGCTTTGCAAAAATTTCCCGCTCGCGAGGCCCCAGCACGCAAGCAAGCCGGGCGATCGTTTCCGCCCCGGAGGCGCCGATGGCCGCTTGCGCGGTCTCATCCCTCGTTGAGGACGTACGCGATTGAAGAAGTCGATCGAGTACCGTATCGATGTTCCCCCAATCCTGCTCGCCATCCGCATCGCGCGATTCGAAGGCGGTAAGCGGCCGCTCCCTTCGAAAGGGTCCGCCGCGACGCATCTTCATCTTGGCTTGATTGGAGACGACAGTACGCAGCCAGGGCAGAAACCTTGACATATTCACCAGTGTCCCCAGCTTCAGAAAAGTATTGAGAAGCGCTTCCTGCACCACATCCTCGGCCAGGTGCGGATCTCCGGTAATGGCCCGCGCCCAAGCAAAAGCCCGTCCACGATGACGGGCCAGCAATGCGTTAAACGCCTCGGAGTCGCCCTGTCGGGCCGCTGCCACCAGCGCTTCATCAGGTATCGAATCGATGGCCAACCGCCCCTTTCTAAACTATGAATACTTCCAATGTATAATAGACCGATCTGGATGTAAATGGGAACAGTGCGATTTGCGATGGAAGCCTGGCTTGTCTTCGCTTTTTTTATTTTTGAATACTTATTGAAAAGTGGTGATCCCACGTTCATGCTTTTGATGATATTTTGAATAACAGCGATTTACCGGGTGTACTGCGATCTTTATAGTTTAAGATGGAATATGGCAAACGTTTACAAGCGGCTATGGTCGCAATACAAAATGGGGGACGGTATCCATGAGGAAAAAAACGATGACCGCCGTGCTGGCGGCAATACTGAGTGTCTCACTCGCTGCATGTGGAAGCGCAAGTACAGAAAATCAAGGAGCGGCAGAGAAGGGAGAGAACACCTCTACGGCTCCGACAGCAAAGCAGGAAAACGTGGAACTGAAATTTTACAACACGAATCAGATTTACAGCCCCGAAGAATTTCAAAAATATTTTATCGAACCGGCAGAGAAAAAATTTCCGAACATCAAAATCACGTTTGTTCCTACCAATAATAAATTGGATCCGGAATTGGACAGTATGGTCGCCACCGGCGATATACCCGATTTGATTATGGGATCGGTGGGACGTGGAGTATTCTATTTGTCGGATCGCAATTTAACCCGGGATTTGACCCCGCTCATCAAGAAATACAACTATGATGTGAACCAGCTGGATCCTTCTTACTTGCATCTCGCCCAGGAGATCTCCAACAACCAAATATTCGGTTTGCCGATTTATGCCGGCGGGGCGCCAATCTATTACAACAAAGACATCTTCGACAAATTCGGAGTCTCTTATCCGTCGGGCCGGATGACTTGGGATGACTATAACCAGTTGGCCCGCAAATTGGCTCGCCAGGATAACGGGGTCCCCTATTACGGTTTTTTGTTTGATCCGGCCACAGTCGTTCATATGAACAATTTGTCTTTGCCTCTACTGGATCCGACGGGGAAAAAGCCGGCGTTCAATTCGGGCGATTGGAAAAATTATTTGCAGATGCTCGAAAGCTTCTACCAGTTTCCGGGATACAATCTTAAGAGGGAGAATGTGACTACCGCAGGAATACAGGAATTGTTCAACAAGGATAAGACGCTGGCGATGCTGTTGACTTCACAGCTGCTTGCGCCTGCGAAGCTGGAAGGCGTCGAGCATTGGGATATTTCGCCTTATCCTACTTCTCCGAATAAGCCCGGAATCGGAACGCAGCCTTATGCCTTCTTTACGTATGTTTCATCGACAAGCAAGCATCCGGACGAGGCGTTCCAGGTTGTCGCTTATTGGGCTTCGGACGAATATCAGTTGGCGATGTCGAAACAGGCGGTGTTCTTGCCGGTTTCAGCCAGCTTGAAGGTGCGAGACGCATTCGGATCGGAAAGCTCGTTCTATAAAGGGAAGAACGTTTCGGCCTTCTTCGCTTACAAGAACGCCGACTTAGCTCCGGCGATGTTCACGAAGTACCACGATGTGGCAAAAAATGCGTTAATTAAGGTTTTGCAAACGTCCGTTGTAGATAAAAAGGACGTGAACACGGCGTTGCGGGAAGCAGAGGAAAGCGTTGTTAAATCGATTCAACAGCAAGAAGCTGCGAAATAAATAATCAGAAATCTGAAAGGGGGTGATTACACTCTGTGTTTACACAGTGATTGGATGTTGATTTCACAAAAAAAAAGAAAGGTGGCAAGAAAATGAAGCGAGGAAGAAGTATGTCTCTTGTTTTATCCGTTGTCGTGCTTTCGATGTTGTTGGCGGGGTTGTCGTTCGGAGGCTCACAAGCCGAAGCGAGCAGCCCTTACGAGGTAAACGTATCTCTGCCGGCATGCGACTCCAACAATTCGCAAGTTCAATTTATTAGCACAGATGCGGACTGGGATTTAATCAATAATTCCTCGAAATCGATTTTTTGTGTCGAGCCTGGCGACTACACCTCTGTTGGAAACATCATATTATCCACAAGCGGCACTTCGTCCGCAAAGCGTTATATCCGCTACTACAATCCGAGCAACCCTAACGACAACACTCATCCTGTCGACATGAGCAGCTCCGATTTGGCAACCATTCGAAAGCTGACTTTTCAAGGGGCTGATTTTGTCGTCGTGGATCGGCTTCATGTGAAGGAACCGGATACCGTGAGAACCGGATTAGTCCGTTTTCATGGAAGCTACACCTCTACGGATAATGTACTTAACCGGCTTCTGGTAGAGGGAGGAGGCGACGGGGGCGGACAGGTTAGTTTTAACGGCGCTTCCGGCAGTGACAGAAATACGCTTCAGCTAAGCGTTGTCCGCAACACGATCATCAGCTCCGGGGAGGATAACCACTGCGTGGTTATTACAGACGACGCAGAGGATTCAAAAGTAATTAGCAATGAATTATACAATTGCGCCGGGGACGTGCTTCAAATTCACCCGGGTGTATATGACGGTACGATTATCGCGAATAACGATATTTACGACGAGAGCGGTTTCGTCCAAAACACGGAGAACGGCATCGATATTAAAGGTGGCGGCAGCTCCGGTTCCGCCAATCTGGTGACGATAGAAGGCAATCGTTTCTTCAGTCTCGGAGGCACAGGAGGCACGGGAGGCTCGATTGGCGCCGTCGATTTCAGCAACGATGTTGGAGTGAAATCCTATATTTTGTTCAAAAACAATATTTTCTTCGATAATCCGCTTCCGTGGACGACGAATACCGGTAGCGGAACCGGCTCAGCCCACCATTTGTCCATTGTCGGAAATCTGATTTATAACGCAGGAGCGGCGGCCATCGAACCGATTAAAAATACGAATTCCATTGAAATTTATTACAATACCATCATCAATGTGGCTTCTGCAGGAAATTGGCTTCACGGAAGCTCGATAAGCCCATCATCTGAAGATGTCATGTGTAATGTAGTAATTAATGGTCAAGGTGTCCTTATTCCTTCAAGCGGCACGACAGCCGACTACAATGCCTACTACAACACGCCTGGTGAATTGCTGCTGCCGGGAACAAACGATGTGACCGGCTCGACGGCTGCGGCATCGAATAATACGAGTTATACGTTCCAATATAAGCTGCTGACCGATCCACAAAATTATACGATTCC
>JAJFMO010000094.1 GCA_020697475.1 Paenibacillaceae bacterium
GGCACCGATCCTGCTCGACGACCAACCACTCCGCCCCTGCTTCCTTGGCTCTGTCCGCCACCTGGTGGAAGTCGATGATCCCTTCACCGATCTCCGCGAAGAACTGCTCCTCGCCCGGCTCCATATCCTTGATGTGCACCAGCGGGCAGCGTCCTGCAAGCTTTCGCAGAAATTCCGCCGGATCCTCCCCGCCGCGCTTGATCCAATAGACGTCCGGCTCGAACTTGACCCACTCCGGATCCGTCTCCTCCATCAAAAGTTCAATCACATACTTGCCGTCAAACCGCTCGAACTCCCAATTGTGATTGTAATACAGCAATTGAAACCCTTGCTTGCGGCACTGCTCGCCGATGCGATTATACGCTTGAGCCGCATTGCTGACGGCCTGCCTCGACTCATGCTTGCCCGAGAGGGCGACATATTTTATTTTCGGAAGCTAATTCAGGTACTTTTGCGGGGGCCCCGGAATTCTGCTGATTTCCACCAACTTACTTCGCTTTCTCCTCCGCGACCGCCTTGTTGATCGCATCTTCCGCCTCGCGCAACGCAGTGTTGAAATCTTCCGCTCCCGTCTTGATCTTCGTGCTGAACGTCTTGTTCAAAATCGGATTGGCCACATAATCGTAATCGCCCACCGGCAAGTTGGCCATGTTGTGCTTGAACGCCGCCTCCAAATTTTTCCCTTTGAAAATCGGCTCATCCGCGCCAAGCTGCTTCCAGATCGCCTGGCTGGCCAGCGGGGTGACAAACCCTCCGCGCACCAACGCCGTCTGCACCTCATCCGACAGCAAGTATTGAATAATCTGGAACGCTTCATCCTTGTACTTGCTCGTCGAAGCGATCGAGATCGCTACACCGTCTGCCTGAGGATCCATATTCGGCGCCTCCGTGAAGGTCGGGAATGTGACCAGGTTCCAGTTCAGATCGGGAACTTCCGAAGCCCGGTTGATCATCCCAAGCAAGCCGGTAGCAAACATCGCCGTCGTGCGATCTTTCAAGAAGACGTCATAACCCGCTTTCTCCAAATTGTTTCCGGGAATTTGGAATACGCTTTGGTAGGTCCGCGCCAACGTTTGCCATTTCGCGCTCGAGACGGTCGCTTTACCGCTCTTATCCGTGATCGGCAACTCCAGCTGTCCGCGCATCAGCGTCATATTGTTGAAATCCAACCCGTGGTACTCGATGCCGCTGTCGGTACGCGACACCTTCTTGGCCAATTGAATCGTATCGTCCCACGTCATGTTGTCCTGCGGAGCAGGCACCCCGAATTTGTCAAAAATGTCTTTGTTGTACACCATGCCATAAATCGTCTTTTTATCGGGCAACCCATAAACTTGGCCGTTGCCGCTTAAGGCGACGATCGAATCCATCAGCCCGGCGTCGAAACGCTTCAAGTCGTAATTGTACTTCTTGATCATCGGCGTCAGATCGAACTGCAAATTCAATTTCATCATATCGTTCTTGATTTGGTCTTTGGGCGTGATCAGAATGTCCGGGGTGTTGTCCGTAGCCAGCAGCTGATCGAGCGGTGTTTTCTCGATCTTCTCGATCTTCACCTGCGGGTACTTCTTGCTCATCGGATCGAGCACTTGGTCTTTGAATTCCGTCTCTTTCATCCCGGCGTAAATTTTCAGTGTGAAAGGTTTGATCTCCACCTCGGCAGGCTTGGCGACTTCTGAAGGTTTGCTCGGCGTCGTCGTTTCGGGCGTCGCCCCTCCCGAATTGGGCTTCTCCTGACCTCCGCAAGCGGTACCGACTACTGTGACTAAAAGCAACATCGAAAGCGTAATCAACGATTTTTTTCCGATCATGCTGCGTTCTCCCCTTCATTATTAAAAAGATGGCCTTACCCGAAAATTGCTTGCATCTGAAACTTACCGGCGATTACTCAACGATTTCGATAATCCGCGTTATACTCGGACGTGATCTTATCCCCGCCGCCCGCCTTCCACTCCGCGACCGCCTGATCGACCGCATCGAGCGGCTTCTTCCCTTCGATGACCTCAACGAGCGTCTGAGTCCACCGCTGTCTAAGCGTCGTTCCCATCCGGGCTTCCGTCGGCGACTGCAACCCGGCGCTCGCATCCGGCCAGCGATACGGCTCCAGGTGATTTACCCAGTTCATCACCTTGCTTACGTATTGCGGGTCATCCCAGCTTTGGAAGGCGACAAGCGGGTCGAAGCGGCGAAACACCCAGGAAGAAAACAAGTTCGCCCGATCTTCGTCGAAAGCCGGCAGCTTCACATACCGTCCGTCCGCCGTTTTCTTGTAGTGGATTCCCTCCACCCCATTGCGGATCAGGTCGTATCCTTCGTCGCTCAGCACATAATTGAGTAGATCGAGAATTCGCTTCTGCTTTTGCGGATCGATCCGGCTGTTGATCACCAGCTTGTTCGCGCTCATCGAGGTGATGGTCGTCCGTTTGCCTGCCGGTCCAATAGGCGGGGTTAACTGAACGACGTCGGCGTCTGGCGCGATCTTCCGTAAACCGGGGATCGTCTTGACATAGAGGTTGTTCGGATTCACATAAGCGATACCGGACTTGCCCGCTTCAAACTTGCGCAGCGGGTCCCGCCAATCCTGGACGGAAAAGTCGGGATCAAGCACCCCTTCGGCATCCGCCTTGCGCAAATAGGCGGTAAGTGCTTTCAATTCCGCCGTCTGGGTGTACATCGGTACAAGCTTCCCGCCCGCGTCCTGCCAACCGTTGGCCAGTCCGAACGCCCCGCGCAAAAAATCGATGCCGCCAAATCCGCCGCCCGGAAAAATATTCATCAACAAACCGACCGTATCGTTCTCCCCGTTGCCGTCAGGATCGTCGTGAACAAACCGTTTGGCTGTTTCGTACAATTCGTCGATCGTGTCCGGCATCGGCAGTCCCAGCTTATCCAACCAATCTTTACGGATGGCCAGCGAGTTGCGCACCTCGGGCACGTAATGCGGGATGCCATAGAGCTTGGACGCAGGATTGCCCAGCTTCCAATTCTCCTCAGGGATGTATTCCGTCAAGTTCGGCTCGTCGGCGAGAAACGGCTTGACGTCCAGAAACAGTCCGCTGCCCTGCCATTTGGCGAAGTCTTCGGAATTCACGAAGTAAACGTCGGGTAGATTGCCCGTTGCAACCAATACGGCCAGCTTCTCGTCGTAATTGGCGCCCGGCACCCACTGCATCTCCAGATCGAGGTTAAACTTCTGCGATAACGCCTTGATCACCGGGTGATTGTCCGGCCAGCCGCCGCCTTCTGCGGCGCGGGTCATAAAGACGACGCTCAGCTTGCCGCCCGCCGCATCCGCCCCCGGTGCGCCGTCCGTCGATTCCTGTCTGCCGCAACCTGCCAATCCACCAAGCCATACGGCCGCCGCCAGAGCCATTCCGATTAATTGCCGCCAACGATGAGATCCCAACGTTTCCTTTGCCCCCCGTATAACGCTATCCTCATTGTATAAATTCCTTGCCAAGAAAGCATTGCACTAACCGACGGTTTCTTATCCTATTTCCGCAAAATCGCGCAAAGGAAGGCGAATGGAGACAATTGCGCCTCTCCCGATGAACGATGTGATGCCCAGTCCGTAAGCTTCGCCGTATCGCAACACCAGCCGAGCGTGAACATTGGCGATGCCGAGCGACTCATGCTGCACAATAGGATCGCTGCCGGTTCGGGTAATGCGAGCGATACTCTCCTGCAACTCTATCAGCCGTTCTTCGGGAATGCCCGGTCCGTTGTCGGCGATTTCCACGATCAGTGTCGAATCTGTATGGTAGGCGCTGACGAAGATCGCCCCTTTGCCGCCGAGCGGCTCAATTGCATACTTGACGGCATTCTCCACGAGCGGCTGCAACGTTAGACGGACGATCGGACAAGCGGCATATTTCGGATTCACAACCAGATGGCTCTGAAAATGTTTCGGAAACCGGATATGAACAATTTGCAAATAGTTCCGCAAATGTTCGAGCTCCTCGCCGAGCGTCACCTCAAGATCCGGCGATTTCGCGGTGTAACGGTACACGTCGGCCAAATTTCGGGCGATCCGCTCGATCTTCGGGACTTTCTCCAAGTAAGCCATGCTCTTGATGATGTCGAGCGTATTGTACAACAGGTGGGGGTTGATCTGGTTTTGCAGAGCTTGAATGACCGCTTCCTTCTGCCGCAGTTCCAGCTGCACCTCGCGTATCTGAAGATCAGATACGGTGTTCGTCAGCCGCAGGATCGGCTGGACGAAGCGATGCGACAATAGCGGAACAAGCAGTATGACCAACAGCGACAGGATGAGCACGACAGCAAGTGTTGAATTCCGCGCGATCGCGAGACCGCTCGCCATCTCCTCGTATGGCACGATGGCGGCGACATTCCAGTCGGTGAAGTCGGAACGGCTGGAAGCGAGCAGCACCTCCTTGTCCCCCCAGGGCTGCACGGAAGTCTGCGAGGACAGATCGAGGCTGCGCAGATCGGTCAACTGCCGGGGAAGTCCCCAATTATCTGCGTTCGGATGATACACGATCGTGCCGTTGTCCGCGACAATGAAGAAAAATCCGCTTTGACCCAGAGTGAACTTGCCCAGGATCGATTCGATCTGCTTCAGCTTGATGTCGATGACCAACCGACCGATTAACCCTGCATCCTCGGTACTGTAAATCGGAATGACGATCGAGACGACCGGCACACCGGCGAATTGCGGGTACCGGGTAAGGTGCGTGGGCAAGATGCGCACCTGCCGCTCCATGGCAAGATAGTACCAAGGTTCGTTGCGGTAATTGGCGTCGGTGTCGAGGAACGAGCCGTACATGGAGACGACGTTGCGATCCGCCGACACGACGAACATGTTGACGATCTCGGAGTAGTTGAGGGCGACGTATCTCCTCAGCGTATCCTCAATGCGGGCAATATCTGCACGAGTGTAATCATTGTCGTTGCGCAGCCAGCGCTGGATCAGTTCCGGGTCGGCCGACTTGCCGGCGTCGAGGCTTGAAGCGAGCGGACCGGCGATCAGCGTGGAGGTGGATTGAATCAATTGACGGATGTAAAAATCCATCTGATGGTTGAGTCGGGAGCTGGCGCCGACGGATATCGCGAAGAAATCCGCCTTCGTCGCTTTCGTATAGTACATTTGAGTGAAAATGGCCATGAGCAGTACGGAAAATAAGCTGACGCTCAAGAAACCGGCGATCATCTTGAATCGGGTCGACAGATGGACGGAGTTGCGCAATCGTTGCAGCTTCTTCAGCTTCATAAACCGATGTTCCTGCGGAATTCGTTGGGCGACATGCCGGTCGAATTTTTGAACACCCTGTTGAAATAAGGTAAAGAGGCGAACCCGACCTCGTCCGCTACTTCATATACCTTCTTCCCGGGATCGAACAGCAGTTGCTTGGCTTTATCGATTTTCACCTGATTGACGTAGTGGACGAAAGTCAGGCCAGTATGCTGTTTGAACAGGGAGCTCAAGTACGAACAGCTGATGTTGGCGAACGACGCCATATCGACGATGTGGATCTCGTCCATGTAGTGCCCGGCAATGTAATCGCATACTTTTTTGACGACGAAATGGGTGTTGCCCTTGGGGGACAGCCGCAGCCACTGCTCAAGCAGTTGTTGAAAATAGTGCCGAACTTCTTCCTGCCCACGGGATTCGGGGAATGGTTCCATGGCGCGGACGGCGCCGGCTCCATCCAGCAATTCGTTGAACTTGGCGGCGAAGATGCGCAGCAGGTTGACGCTTGACCCCGGATGGGGAAGCTGCAGGATGCGGTCGACCAGCGACGTATATTGCCTCAGCATCTCGGCTTGCTCAAGTGATGGCAAGTCGTGAAGCAGCTGTTGAATTTCTGCGATCGTTCCGTGCAGCTCACGCTTCGACTCCAGTCTTTCCATCGAGCGAAGCAACGCCTGCTTCAACTCGCTCTCCAGCACCGGCTTGAGCAAATATTCCGACACCCCGTAGCGGATCGCTTGCTGCGCGTACTGGAAATTGCTGTGGCCGCTGATGACGATCGGCACGATCGGCAGCGCCATCGCGTCGATGTCTTTCATCAAGGCGAGCCCGTCCTTCCCCGGCATCATAATGTCGGTGATGAGCACGTTCGGCCACAGTTCCCAGATTAGCTCCCACGCCTCGTCGCCGTTGGCAGCCGAACCGGTGACGCGGAAGCCTGCGTCCATATTCTCGACCATCTCCACCAGTGCGCTGCGAATCCACCATTCATCTTCGGCGACGAGCACGTGCAGCATGGGTATCCTCCTTTCGATCAGAGCGGCCGCTTGGCAGCGGCAAACCGTTCTTCCAGCTGTGCCGACAGTTGCCGCACCAGCTCCGGCTCGGATTCGGCAAGGTTGTGGAGTTCATACGGATCGTCCGTTAAATTGAACAATTCTTTCATGTCGCCAATGTTGTCGATCAGCTTGTACCGATCGTTGCGGATGCTGCGGTAAAATTTGCCCGAGCTGATCGCTTCGCTGCGGTGCGCGTCGCGCTCACCGCGCAGCAAGCCGGCGAACGAGAGCGAATCCATCGGCGCGGCGGGAGCGAGCCCGGCCAATTCGCCGGCAGTGGCGTTCAAGTCGATGAGCTCGATCAGCGCATCGCTGACCCGCCCGCCCGCGATGCCGGGGCCGGCGACGATGAGCGGCACGTGCGCAGAGGCTTCATACGCCATCGTCTTGCCGAACGCGCCGTGATCGCCGATCATCTCGCCGTGGTCGCTGGAGAACAAGATGTACGTGTTGTCCATCATCCCCCGGCGCTCCAAAGCGGCGAGAATGTCGCCGATCTGATCATCGATCGCTTCGATTGCCGCGCAATATTGCCGGCGGGCGCCTTCGATCGCTTGCTTGTCGCCCGTTTCGAAGCGGCGGCGCACCCAATCCGGCCGAGAGTCCGTCGGGATCGCGGCTGCCGGCATCTCCGCGTTGCGATAGCGTTCGGCATACTCGGTCGGCGGATCGAACGGCGAATGCGGCCCAACGAAGCTGACGAACGAAAACCACGGGAAATCGTCCGGCACCCTGTCGATCCATTCTGCCGCCCTGCGTCCAATGTAGCAATCTTCGAACGCCTCGGTCGGGAGGGCGGAGTCGTGGTACCAGTTGTCGAACCCTTTCTTCTTACCGCGATTGCGATAGTCTTGATAAAAGGTAGTTAACATCCCTCGTTCTTCAAGGTAATGCGTGTAAGGACCGATTGGCGTCGGTGACGATCCGGCGTGCGACTTGCCTTCGCATTCTTCGGGGTGTGTGAATCCCCAGCGGTAGGCTTGGGGCCGATCGCCGTAACGGCCGTTATAGTGGTCCGGCTTGTTCAAGTCGAGCTTACCTACGCAATGTACCCGGTAGTCGTTATCACGAAATCGCTGATATAAGGTGGGAAGATCGGGCGACAGCACGTGGGAATTGTCGACGAGTCCAAGCCTGGCCGGTTGCATTCCCGTGGCCAGCGAGATTCGCGCCGGGACGCAAAGCGGAGAATTTGAGGTGCAGCGGGTGAACAGCATCCCCCGTTCTGCCAGTCGATCGATATTCGGCGTCCGCACGAAGTCGGCGCCCATGCAACCCAAGTAGTCGAAACGATGTTGGTCGTCCAATATAAAAAGTACATTCGGTTTGTTTTCTGCATTCGTTTTCATGTTGTGCCCTCCCGAGTTATTTGTTGTCGTTATTTGTTGCCGTTTATCTCTTCCGCGATTGCCTTGCTTGCCAATTCATCCGCCTCGCGCAACGCCGTATTGATGTCGACCGACCCGCTGACCGCCTTGTTCAACGCGGGTTCCACTTGCTTCTTGGCCAATTCGTAGTATTGCGACCACGGCGCTTCCTGCGCTGTCACGTAGTTGATGATTGGCCCCGCGTCGACGTCTTTCATCGACTTCAAGTTCGCGCCGAACCCTGTTCTCGTCTTTTTGTCCTTCAGGCCGCTTAGCCGGCCGCCTTTGTTCATTTCCGTCTGCGCAGCTTCGCTCGACAGCAAGGCGATGATGGAGAACGCCGCATCCTTGTACTTGCTCTTGTTGGAAATCATCAGCAGGTGCGTGTCCGGACCGAAGCCTTTGCCCGGCGCTTCCTTGAAGCTGGGCAAAGAAGCGATTCCCCAGTTCATGGCGTTGCCTTGTTGAAACATTTCCTCGATTTCGCCGATGCGCGCTCCCGGGCTAATCAGCATGGCGAGGCTGCGGTCTTTCAAGAACGCGTCCTTCGCCGCCGGACCGCCGGTGTTGCCGGGAATGTCGCTCATCATCTTTTTGACATCGAATACCCGCTTCCATCCTTCGCTTGAGAGCAGCGGTTTGTTCGATTGCGGGTCGACTGTCGGCAGTGAAAGCTGGCCGCCTAAACGGCTGAAACCAGCGTCGACGTTGATTCCCCGATATTGTGTGCCACCGACGGTGCGAGTCACTTTCGCCCCAAGTTGAACCGCTTCCTCCCACGTCATGCCGCTCTTCGGGTACGGAACAGCCAGTTGGTCGAAAATATCTTTGTTATAGTAAAGCAAACCGAAGTTGAGTGAAAATGGCAACGCCAACAGTTGGTTTTTCGGCGAGCGGGCTCGGATCGCATCCATGGCCACGGCGTCGAAGGCATCGGCGTTGACGTTGTCTTTCTTCAGATAAGGCGTCAGGTCGAGGACGGCGTCCAGATCGGAAAGTACTTCAACACTGATTTGCGATCCGAAAATGAGATCGGGAAGCGTGCCCGACGCCACAAGCTGCTCAGGCTTTTTGTCGGGAGCAGTATGGATGAGCTGGAGAGTGATGTTGGGGTATTTGCGTTTGACCGGCTCGACCATGAGGCGTTCGAATTCTTCGTCGCTAATATTGGCGGAAGTTTGGTAAACCGACAATTCGATCGGCCCTGCCGCCGCAAGGTTGGCGCTGGACGCTGTGGACGATGAAGCAGGAGCTTCAGTCGCCGAATTTCCTTGGCCGCATCCGGTTGCCAAGGCCGCGATGAGGATCAACGCTGTAATTGCAGGCGAAACTTTGTGCCTAACCTTTTTCCCCGTAAAATTCACTGTTATCCGCTCCCCCGCCCATTAGTTTGGTTGCCGATTGGTATGGCTGGAATCCCACAAGTCCATTCGCCCGAAGCCGACCGCCTGGCCCCAGCGGGCCAAATATTTCAGATCCGGATTTCTCTCGTAAAA
>JAJFMO010000095.1 GCA_020697475.1 Paenibacillaceae bacterium
CGTGGAGAACACAATCACCTACACGTACGACGCCAACAACGATGGCATTTTCGGAAACAGCGCAGGAGAATCGCCCCAATCACTTGCCTTCGACGGCTCCGGCCAAACCAGCCTAACCCCAATCTCTGTAGGCAAGTATCGCTTCGAAGTTTGTGCGCGGGAAGACTGGGGGAAGAGCGCCTGCGACAGCAGCTTCATCCTGGATGTGACGAATAACAGTCCAACTTCGATGTTTTACACGTCATCTTCGATCAATGTGCCCTTTATACCTACGGCGAATCCGATCCCCATTTCAACTTTCACCGGGTACAGCTGGAGTCGGACAAATTTTTCCGGGAATAATGCTGCGGTTTGGTGGGCAGATATAGGTGGCGGGAAAATGCAAAGTACAATAGGCAGCTGGCCCTTTACTTATGGTAAATACCGTGGAGGAACTGACTTTACCTATTTTCAGTCTAGCAACTCCCCAATACCTGGTCTTGTAATGTCTCAAGCAAAATCCTATAAGGATACCAATATCTTTGCTACAAAAAGTGGATGGCAGTATTGTTTGACGGCAAAGTATTCCAGCGGCGTTGTCAAGTGGACAATGTGCTTACCGAATATGGATGGGTTCTCTAATTTTGATTATGTTGTATCTGAGGACGGGTACATCTATGGGATATTTGACTATGACGGACCTTATGTAGTGGATGCGGAGAACGGACAATTACTAAAGAGTTATACCCTTTCTGATGGTTATGTTTATGGTGGTATAGGTATGGTTGGGGACAATAAAATTTACTATATTCTCGATTCCCAAAATGATGATGGAGACATCTGGTACGAATTATATTCTTTGTCCGGAGGAAATCCAGATAAAGAATCTTCCAATTATACTTTAATGATCCCGCCTTCGGGATACCAATTAAGCAATCTCGACTTATCCTATAAAATGAGCCTTCCCGAAAAAAGAACCGGAGCCTCCTCAGGATTCGCTTTTAAGATTCAGGACAACCGGAATATGTTCCGGGTGGAAGCAGACGGCAATAAAGTAAGGCTGGTTAAAATCACCAACGCCACCCGAACGATTTTGCAAGAAGCCAACGTTTCCATGACGCCCGGTACAACGTATTTGTTCCGACTGAAATCGTTGAACAGCCGCCACCAGGTTTACGTTAACGGCGTGCTGTATCTGGATGTCACCGACGGTTCTTTTTCAAGCGGCACGATAGGTCCTTTCACCGAAATTACGGGGACAATCCTCTCGAATATCATTTATACCGACCTGGACGCTTTGGCTCCGCCTCCGGTTACGATTTACGACGCTGTACAAATCAACAGAAACCTGGACTACCATATGACTTATGTCGATCCCGAAGCCGACCCGCGGATTTCGCAGTTGGATGAGTGGTATTATGAGCATCTGGATCAAAAGTTTATCGATACCGGGGACGGCTACTCCGGCTGGTCGGGGTATAACGGTTGGAAGCCGTACGGATGGATCATCTCGTTGCTGGACAAGGTCGGCTTGTATCGCATTACGCTGCGCACCCGGGACGATCCCAACCTTAGCTACCCTTACAACAATGCCCAATTTGATCCGTATCGCCAATGGTCCGACCCTTACTCCCGCAACGTCATCGTTTTCAGGCCGCCGATCGCTCAATTCACCGCCGCACAAGCGGGGGACGGTCGAATCGTGTACAACGACACCAGCTACGACCCCGACCGCTGCTACTCTAATGGGGTGTGCCAAGCACCTGACACGACGGGGATCAATTACACGGCGAATCGGGGCATTTTGGAGCGAAAATGGTACTACACAACGCCATCGGGAACGACGGTCGCGGACAAGCTCGTTATGCCGACAGAGAACGGAATTTACACAATCGGTTTGGCGGTCAAAAATGAATATGGAGGCTGGTCCGGCTGGGCGACATTCGATCTGAACTGCTGGGCCGGTTCGCCCCACGCCAAGCCGCAAGCGACGATGTTGTCGTTCAGCGGCGACAAGAACAACCCAACGGTCGTGCATACTTGGGATTCGCTTAACGCGAGTTGGTACCAGTACAACGCGAGCGGGGATCCTTTTACCCGATTTAATTTGCAGGTATTAGACGAAGGCGGAGGATACAGCCATTGGGGTACCGGGGATACGGGTCAGTGGAACGCGAATGGCTCGACAGTCGGATGGGCGATCCCGGGGTCAGCACTAACCGCTAACCGGAAGTACCAGGTGAGGGTTCAGGCGATGACCGATTACGCGCCGCCTTCCGAATGGTCGAATTCGACGTGGATGTACGTCAACGAACCGCCGATCGTGAAAATTACGTCGCCGGACAGTGAGAATTCGAACGCCCCCAGTGTTTTTACGACAACGAGACCGAACATCCAATGGAAGCAGCATGATCCCGATCCGTCGAATGGGCTTGTTCACTTTGTCGTGCGCGTGTATAACGAATCGGGCACGCTCGTTTACGATTCCGGCTGGCGTAGCAATTTCAATGCTTCGGCGAACAATTTTACTATCGATGCCGACCTGGCTGGAAATACGAAATACAGGGTGGAGGTATGGGTTGACGATGATAAGGGTGATTGGGGGGCGGATATGAATAACTGGCTGATCATCAACCGGGCGCCGAGTGCGCATGTGGATCAATATCCATCACCCACTCAAAACCTGAACCCAACATTCACGTTCACCCAATCGGATCCAGATCCCAATACGACGTTTACAGACAACCTGTATTTGCTGGACAGTGACGGCAACGTGATCGATCAGAAGATAAACGTCGTCACCGCCTCGGCCATCGGAAGCTGGACCCCCGTCGTGACGTTGTCGGCAAACAGGACGTATCAGGTTTACATGACGGTGTCAGACGGCGTTGCGCCGCCGGTGAAGTCAAATGTGATGACATTCTCAACTTACTTGAATAATGCTCCGACAATGGTGATGGTGTTTCCCGACGGTACGGCGAATCGGCCCAATGTGATCAGTTATCAAAATCCGGTCATCAAATTCAGTCAAAACGACCCGGATTCCGGAGATTATATCCAGACCTTTCGGTTGGTGGGGAGTTATGCGGATAACGGTCAGGCTGCATTTGACGTGACGGCCGCCGAGGATGCAACGCAACAGAGGGCAAGCAATATCAATCAGGCGTTGACCAATTGGATCGATCCCGGACGAGTGGTGGGGGTGAACGGGATGGTCACGGACAACCGGGGAGCTCAATCGTCGTGGGCGGCGCAGACGTTCTTCGTCGTCAATCAAAAGCCGACCGTCAGCCTGGTTACCCCGGGAAACCCCTGTGTGAACAAGCAGGTATATATCGACGATCCGCCGGTGCTTCATTGGACACAATCCAGTTGGAATCCGTTCAAAGTGTTCACGTCGCTTAGGGCTAAATTAGTTGACCAATTCGGCAACAACTGGCTCCTATCCCCCGATATCGCTCAGAATACCGCTTCGGCGGACGGAAGTTGGACGGTGCCGGGCAGCATTCCGGTGGATCAGGATATGCGGGCGAGCGTGCAAGTTAAAGATCAATATGACTGGTCGGATTGGTCGAACGAGGGATGTTTCTTGTTTACCCACAAGCCTGTGGCTGCAGTGGCGTATCCAAGCGGGTCGGCGATCACCCCGACGGTCGTGGCGAATAATTTGCAGCCTGTTATCGTCGGAAAGCAGACGGATGTCGATCCAGGAACGGTTTTCCGATCTTTCCAAGTACAAGTGGTCGACCCCAATAATGTGAACAACGTCGTCGTTGACTCCGGCACTCAGGCGCAAAACACGTCTTCCGACACGTTCAACTGGCAAGTCGCTTCCCCGCTGAACTATCAGGAATACGGGGTGAAAGTTCGGACATTTGATGGTTATGCCTGGTCGGACTGGTCGCCTGTGAAGTTTATGGTTCTGAAGGTTAACACGCCGCCGGTGGCGGAACTGCTTTATCCGACGGGAAGTGCGGCCAACCCGGACATTTTTTTGCCGGACAAGCCGACGATCACATGGAAGCAGTCGGACGCCGACCCTGGAACCGTGTTCCAGGCGTATCGGGTGCAAGTGTGGAACGAGGCGGGGACGCAGGTACTATACGATTCCGGCGATGTCGGGCAAGACACCGAAAATGAGCAACAACATTGGGACGCCGATCAAAATTTCACCCGGGAACAGAAGCTGCGGGTGCAGGCAAAAGTATTCGACGGCACGGACTGGTCGGCCTGGAGCGCGCAAGGCTGGATGATCGGCGATCGCGCGCCGGTGGCGGACTTCACGTGGACACCGGCCACTGTATGGGAGGGCGATACGGTGACACTGCTGGATTCATCCGCCGATCCCGATGCCGGTTCCGCTTGCACTCCTTGCCAGAGCATGACAGCCGAATGGACGGTCACCACCCCTGACGGGCAGCAGTCAAGCTATGCGACAACAGACAACGACAGCTTGATTGTCCCATTCACAGTCACAGGGACGTATCAAGTTCATCTGAAAGTAAGCGACGGGCTGGGGCTCACCAGCGAGACCGATCGCACCATCGTCGCGCAACCTTTGACGATTGCCGCGAGCGTCAGCCACACTAGCGAGTGGGAGGCAACGCATCAGAAGCTTGGCCACCAGGTGACGGTAAATCCGAAAGATTTCTATAGTGGAGAAATTTTTGTCGTGGAGGTGGATAGCTCCGGGGCGGCGGTCTCCGGTGTTCGGGCGTGGATGGATGCAACAGGGGCGGATGGCAAACAGTTGCATATGGAGACGACGTTGACCCCGACAGGGATCGCCAACCGTTACAGCGGCCAATTGTACGATAATAAGCTTATCTCGCCGGAAACGGGACTTCCCAAGGGGCTGCAGCAGATTCATTTTCGGATTACCTATGGCAATGGCGTCATCCGTGAGCAAACAGTGCCGGTCAACATCATCGGGTTCGCGCTCGGCACGTCCACCGTCCACCGCAGGCAGTAGCGATAAAGCACCATGCAGCTCAGCGTGTACCGACAAAGTTGAATGACTTGAAGTGAGGAATGTTGACTCCTTCGCTGCCGCAATTCGGCAAAGTCAATTTGCAGCGCGGAATAAACGATTTGATGGGCACAAAATCGAACATGGCGGTCATCGCGTCAACACAAGAGCGGCACAGAAGCGGGACAAACTGACCCCGGTCTTCTTCTTGAACACTTTGCCGAACGTGTGCACATCCGCATAGCCGACCCGGCCGGCGATTTCGCTTACCGAATAGTTGGTTTGGATGGCCAACTCCTTCGCTTTGTTGATGCGGATCCAAATTAAATATTGCATCGGCGACATGCCGAACGCTTGCTTGAATTCGGAAATGATATAGTTGCGGCTTAAACCGGAAATTTGCTCCAATTGCTTATGCTCGACAGGTTCGGCGTAATGTTCGAGCAAGTAATTTTTGATCAACACCATCTTAGCCCGATTACGCATCCCGTGGTCAGTCTCGACCGCCGCTGTCTCCTGAATATGACCGGCCGCCCCGGCCAATATATTCAACAGCAACCCCTGACATTGCATCGCTTCCGCGAGACCGGGCTGCTTATATAGCGCAACCAACTGAGTCAGCATTCGTTCCACCGGCTGGTTGACGAAGTTGCCCAGCACATGCTTGCCGCCAAAAAGCTGCTCGAACGGAAACGGCTCTCCGCCATAATGGAACACGAGCGAGATACAGACGTACCGCTCGCCGGGGATTGTTACGATCGAATGAAGCTCACCAGGGCGATGAAACAGCAGGTCGCCTTTGCGAGTTACATAGTGATAAGGCTCGACCGGATACTCGGCCGCGCCATCGACCACGTATTGCAGCACGTATTGATTCATCACCCGATCGCGAATCGCCCAGCCGGCCGGCGCGTGAAACAAGTGAGCAAGCGTAATATAAGGGGGGTAAAAGTAGTAACCGTTCTCGTTTGCCACAACAATCCCCTCCCTTCATAAAAAGTGATTTTGGCAACTTTATTATGACATTGTGCTAACGACAAACGCAACGCAAGTCCGCTACAATTATGTTTATGAAGTCAAATTTTAGCCAAGCGGAGGAATTAAATATGACCATCCTTACGGCGGATGCCGCCACCCAATCGTGCATTACCGACGAACAGGCGCAATTTTTTCTTGACAACGGATTTCTCGTCATACGCAATGTGATCGGAGGAGAAGAGCTGAAGTTGATCCAGCGGGAGATGATGGGTCTGGTCGAGAAAGGTGCCGCCGGCGTGAAAGGCGACCCCGACTACATGTACGGCAAAGGAGCGAAGACCGGCCAGGACGTACTGCGCCGTGTGGAATACGTCATCGACAAGAGCGACCCGATGAAGGCGCTGCTGGGCAATCCGTTCATTTTGCGATCGGTCGAGAAGCTGCAAGGGCGCAACTTCATCCCGACCTGGGATTCGATGGTGTTGAAGATGCCGGACGAAGGCATTGTCGTGCCGTGGCACCGCGACGGCAAAATCGACGAGCGTTGTACCGACCCGCGGCCGATCTTCAACGTCGACTTTTATTTGGACGAAGCGGACCTGAAGTCGTGCCTGTGGGTCATTCCCGGCAGCAACCATTGGCCGCAGGAGAAAGTCGACGCGCGCGTGCGCAACAAAGCGGAGTTCGACACGTCCGATGCGATTCCTGTGCCGATGCAGCCGGGGGATGTCATTTTTCACGATATCAAAGTATTGCACGGTTCCCCAAGCGGAGATGGCAACGCATTGCGGCGCACGGTATATTACGAATTCCGCGCCGGAGAAATCGAGTGGGAATTCGGCCCGCACAATCACGAGTATCTCAAGCTGAAGCAGCAAGTGCTGCTGGAATGTCTGAAGCGTCGCGCCCAGGCTCCGTACGTCCAAGGAGAAGAAGCGTTCACCTATTCGCCGGACGGCTGGTTCACGATTCAAGAGACGGTGCCCCCGACCCAATTCCGCTACGCCCACGGCGATTACCGGCGCGAGTAGTTGCTTGGCCCCCCTCCAACGCTTACAATGAATTCATAAGAATTCGCGTAAAGCGGGGAGGGGATCCGACATGCTGAGAAAGTGGACTTTGCAGGAGCACGGCATCTATTTATACGAAAGCAAACACCAGGCCGGCGATGTGGTCACCCCTCACCATCACGATATCCATCAGATTCTGTATGCGATAGAAGGGGAAGGGAAGATCCGCATCGACGGCCGTTCTTATGATTTCGGGCAGGACAACGCCGCCTACCTCGTCCCATTCTCCGTTCATTCGGTCGTCTCCGATTCTGAATTGACGCTGCTGGTTCTTGCATTCGACGCTTCCAGGCTGGGCGCCCTGCTCCAAGGCGAACGAATGATGCAAGACTATCTGAAGCAATCGCTTCTCTTGAAAATCAACCCGTTTCAGGGCAGCGAGATGCGGCTCTTTTTGCGAAAAATGCTCTACGAACAATATCGCGAAGGCCAACTTCCGCTCGGGGGCTTGGCCCTTCAAGTGACTCTGCTGGAAATTCTCCTCATGCTCTCCCGCACGGCCGAGCCGTTCAACGCGTATAACGCCAACAGCCTCCGCGCCGAACGAATCAAGCAGTACCTCGACACCAGCTACTACGACAAAATCACGCTGTCCGACATCGCCTCGAAAATCGGCGTGAGCGCCCGGCATGTGAATAATATTTTCAAAGAAGTGTATTTGGATACGCCCATGCAGTACTTAACCGGGGTTCGCGTCGGCTTGGCCAAGAAACTGCTCGCGGAGACGGACAAAGATATCGTGACGATCGGTTTCGAGGTGGGCTTCGACACCTTATCGACATTCTACAGGACGTTCAAAAACACGGTGCGCATGTCCCCCAAGCAATATCGCGACCTCTCGCGTACCCCGCAGCCCAAATAATGACCATGGCCAAGGGTTGTCCGCCCCCCTAACCGACAACTTTTCGCCGAATTTTATCGAGAAATGACCCCCGGCATCGATTGCGGGGCGTACGCCAAGATTGAAACCCTTCTTGCCTTGCGTCTGCTCGAAATATCGGTTGCTTAGCCTGTGGAACGTCGAAATTCGCCTTGCTCTCGGCGTTTGGTTATGGTAGAAAGAGATAGGTGCTCGAGTCAAGAAGGGAATTGTTAAATAAAGGGGTCTTATACAAATGGTTTGGGTCAGCATTATTGGTTTTCTGGTTTCGGGGCTGTTGCTTATTGCACTGATGCCTTGGATTCGCCGCCTGTCGTTGCGTATTGGGGCGGTCTCTGTACCCAACGAACGTTCTATGCATACGAAGGTTATGCCGCAGCTGGGCGGACTGGCGATTTTCCTGTCGTTTCTGCTAACGGCGCTCCTGCTTTACCCGTTCGCCAAGGAACAGCTTTCGCCGTTCATCGGCATTCTCGCGTCGGCGCTGATCATTGAGATCGTCGGCATTATCGACGACAAATACGCGTTGTCGGCGAAGTGGAAGATGGCCGGCCAAATGGTGGCGGCGATCGTTGTCGTCTTGTTCGGCGTCACGATTGATCAAGTACATATCCCGTTCGGGGATACGATCTTCTTCCCGGATTGGGTGTCGATTCCGCTGACAATCATCTGGATCGTCGGGGTTATTAACGCCGTTAACTGGATCGACGGTCTCGACGGTTTGGCTTCCGGCGTCGCCGGCATCGCGATCGCTACGATGATTGTCATCGCGCTGCTCACAGGCAATTTGCCTGTATTGCTGCTTGGCGCCATTCTGCTCGGCAGTGTCGCCGGGTTCCTGATTTTCAACTTCGAGCCTGCGAAAATATTCATGGGCGAGTCCGGAGCTGGTTTCCTCGGATTCATGCTGGCTACCGTGTCGATATTCGGGTTCAAGCAGGCGATTTTCGTCTCGTTCATCATTCCGATTATCATCCTTGGAGTGCCGCTGTTTGACACGATGCTTGCCATGCTTCGCCGCAGCCTCAACCGCAAGCCGTTGTATATCGCCGACCGCCAGCACTTGCACCACAGCCTGGTCGGGCTTGGGTTAAGCCGCAAATCCACCGTGTTCGTCATGTACCTGGTTTCAGCTTTCTTCGGAGCATGCGCGATTATTTTGACTAAAGCATCAACGTCGGGCGTCACAACTGTGCTGCTCATGCTGTTGATCGTTCTGGTGCTGCTGGCCGGAGCGGAAGTCGTTGGCATCG
>JAJFMO010000096.1 GCA_020697475.1 Paenibacillaceae bacterium
AAGACGGTGGAGAACGGGTTGAAGATCGTGGAATACCCGCTTGTGGAAATTCGCGTGGAGACGAAAGCCGGAGTAACGACGGAGCTCGCTCTGAACGAATTTACGCTCAAGGGCGTGGAGGCCACTCTAGTGGCGCAACTCAACATCAACAACGAGGTGTTCGAAAGCTTCCGCGGCGACGGGTTCTGCATCTCAACCCCCACAGGCAGCACCGGCTATAACAAAAGTTTGGGCGGCGGCTTGATCCACCCTTCGCTGGAGGCGATTCAGATCGCCGAGATCGCTTCGATCAACAATCGCGTCTACCGCACGTTGGGCTCCTCGATCATCCTGCCCAAGCACCATTACTGCGATATTATCCCAAGAGAAGGCCAGGCGCTGCTGCTGACGCTCGACCACTTGCACGAGCAGAGGGCGGATGTGTTGTCGCTGCATTGCCGGGTGGCGGAGCAGAAGGTTCGGTTCGCCCGTTTCCGTCCGTTCCCGTTCTGGAATCGGGTGCGCGACGCGTTCATCGGCTATGAAGTGAAGTAGGGGCGTTATTCGGCGTAAAAGGAAAAGCCATCCGCAGCCCGTTAAGGCTTGGATGGCTCTTTGTGCGCGCGGGTGTCGCGAGCAGCGCGTGGCTCTCTCGACTCTCTCGGCGGCCGCAGCTCTCTTGGTTCTCTTAACTCTCTTGGATCACGTGTATCCCGCGTATCCCGCAGTTCCTTCGGTTCCCGGGGCTCCTTCACTTCAACCGATTCACGCAACTCCTTCGGCTGGCCTTTGGAAGGCATCTTCTCGATGATGAAGTAGGCGCATCCGAAATTGCAATATTCGTTAATATAATCGTCAAGGCTCGCAATCGTCGTCTCTTTGTTCGCTTTCGGGTTGCCTTCGCGGAAAAACCCTTTCAACCGCAGCTGATCGTATCCCCAGTCCCCTACGATGTAGTCGTACCGCTCGAGCACCTCGCTGTAGCGATTGCGGAACGCATCCTGGTTCCAGCCTTCGCGATTTTCCTTGACCAGTTCATAGGTCCTATTGCCTACGATAATGATCGGATTCTCTGACTTATCCCCGGGCAACGTTGCCATCGGTCACTTCCCCTTCCCTGCCGCCTGCACCTGTTCGTGAGCGTGATAGGAACTGCGTACCAACGGACCCGATTCGACATGGCTGAATCCGCGGCGCATCCCTTCCTGCTTCAACTCGGCAAATTGCTCCGGCGTATAGTATTTCAAAACGTTCAAATGCTTCTTCGTCGGTTGCAAATATTGTCCAATCGTCATAATGTTGCAATCGACCGCGCGCAAATCGTCCATCGTTTGCAAAATTTCGTCCCACTCCTCGCCAACGCCAAGCATAATGCTCGACTTGGTCGGAATGGCGGGCTGCATCTTCTTCGAGCGTTCCAACAGTTCGAGGGAACGGCGATATTTGGCTTTGGAGCGCACGCGATCGGACATACGTTCCACCGTCTCCAAATTATGATTAAGAATATCCGGCTTCGCGTCCATCACGATCTGCAGCGACGCTTCGTTGCCCATGAAATCAGGAATCAGCACCTCAACTCCGCAAAAAGGCAACCGCTCGCGCAAAGCGCGAATCGTCGCGGCGAAGATCGACGCGCCGCCGTCTGCGAGGTCGTCGCGGGCGACCGAGGTGACGACGCAGTGGCGCAGTCCCATCTGCTCGGCGGCGTCTGCGACCCGGGCCGGCTCCTGCAAGTCGAGCTCGTTCGGCAAGCCGGTCTTGACGGCACAGAAGCGGCAGGCGCGGGTGCAGACGTCGCCCAAAATCATGAAGGTGGCGGTGCGGTTCGCCCAGCATTCGTGGAGGTTCGGGCAGCGCGCTTCTTCACAGACGGTGTGCAGCGAGCGCGAGCGCATCGCTTGCTTTAACTCCCGTACGTTATCGTCGGTGGAAATTTTTATTTTCAGCCAATCGGGCTTTCTTAAGGGGGAACTTTCCGGTGCCTTCGTCGTCATGCGTATGTACCTGCCTTCATTTCGACATGCCCCCATTATAGCACAGGAGTCTCCCGGGTTCGCAATGGGCGGATGCAACGTTGTCTTAGGTAAGGCAGTGAGATGGTTGTGGAAAAACATGGTTAATGGTCAGGGTTCTGTATGGATGAAAAATATTTTAACAAGTACGCGCAAAATGTAATCCATTTTAGTGTGAATGTTAAAATAGATGAAAATAAGTTACTTTGTGGGGCAGGTGCGGTTCGAGATTCGCATAGGCCAGCTAACCGCCCGAGCGGACGATCAGCTTGTACCCGACGCCGCGCAGCGATTCAATCTGCACCGAGTGGCTGTCCATATCCAGTTTCTTGCGCAGCGAACTGAGGTGGACGTCGATCGTCCGCTCGCCGCCGACATAATCATAACCCCAGATGGAGTTCATCAGTTGATCTCGGGTGACCACCACGCCCGGCCGCTCCGCGAAATACAGCAAAATCTCGAACTCTTTGGGGCGCAGGAACACGGTCTTTCCTTCCAAATCGACCTCATATTTCTCCGGGTAGATAGTCAGATTGCCGATCATGATCGCTTTATGTTCCGGCCCGCCCGTCTCGACGACGGCTTCCCCCGTATGCGCACGCCGCAGCACAGCTTGCACCCGAGCGAACAATTCCGCTACGCTGAACGGCTTCGTAATATAATCGTCGGCGCCCGCCGTAAGCCCCTGCACCACTTCCTCCTCGGCGGTTCGCGCGGTAAGGATAATGACAGGGGTCGCAATGCGGGATTGCCGCAGCTTGCGAAGAATGTCGAAGCCGTTAATGCCCGGCAGCATAATATCCAGAATGATCAGATCGAAATAACCGTTCATCGCCTCGTGCAAGCCGGTTTCGCCGTGATCCGCCACCTTAACCGAATAGCCTTCCTTGGTCAAATTGTATGACAGCAGCTTGGCCAATGTCGGTTCGTCTTCAATAATCAATATGCTTGCTGACACATGCATCCCCTACTTTTTCTACTACTTTTGCAAAATAGGCAATTCGATCGTAAACGACGTCTCGACCCCGACCACACTGTCGACGTGAATCGTTCCGCCGTGCAGATCGACCAAATGTTTGACGATGGACAGCCCCAGACCCGTGCCTCCGGAGCTGCGGGAACGAGCCTTGTCCACTTTGTAAAACCGCTCGAAAATGCGCGTCAAATCCTCCTTGGGGATACCGATCCCCGTATCGGAAACGACGATTTGAACTTTCTCCTCTTCTGGTCCGTCGCCCACGGGGAAAGCTTTCACGCACACCCTGCCCCCTTCGGGCGTATAACTGATGCCGTTCGACAACAAATTGATCAGTATTTGCCGCAGCCGGTCTTCATCCGCCTCAATATATAAGTCGCGGTCGACCGCCATCGATAAGGCGATGTGCTTGTTCGCCGCCTGGTTGCCCATCGCTTCCATCGTCTTGCCGATCAATTCGTGCAGATCGACGGGGGCGAGACGAAGAGGCACGAGCCTGGACTCAATTTTGGACAGCTCCAGCAGGTCGCCGATCAATCGGTTCAAGCGTTCGCTTTCTTCATAGATGATTTGTAAAAATGTTTTGGCCGTCTCCGGATCGTCCATCGCTCCGGCCAACAGCGTTTCCGCGAATCCTTTCACCGAGGCGATCGGCGTCTTCAACTCGTGAGATACGTTGGCGACGAATTCGCTGCGGATTCTCTCGAGCCGACGGATGGAAGTCACGTCATGCAAAATCATCAGGATGCCTCCCCCGACCCCGTTCGCCAGCACGATCGGAATCAGATTCACCTCAACGATTCGCTCCTCCGGCAAGTACAGCGCGATCTCGTCGCGGATCCGTTCGTTCCCGGTCATGCATCGCTCGATCAGCGGATGAAGAACATGCAGCGGCTGAAGCGCGAAAACGTGTTGGCCCAACAGTCCGCTGACGGAAAAACCGGCGATTTGTTCAGCGGCCCGGTTGACGAGTACGAGGTTCGCGTCGCGATCGATCATAATGACGCCGTCGATCATATTTTCCAGCACGCTCGTTAATCTGCTTTCATCTTCCAGTACCCGCCTGCCTTGTATGGATCGCCTCGTCCCGGGCGAGCCGCGGTATTTCGCCATCCGTATGCCCCTCCCCTCTCCCACGGATTTCCTATGCCAAAGTATATCATGGATCGGCTGAATGTAGCGATGTGCCGGCGCGGTTGCCGGCGTCGCCAATAGTTTAACCGTTCTGCCTACAGTTGTTATTTTGCGGTCTGCGGGCAAATTTATTTGTTCCTTCCAGCATACCGACGGTTTGTTAAGGCGCACCCACGAAAATGTTAAGCGAGGATTAAATTTGCGGCCGCGGTTGTGCTACAATGGGAGTATCTTTCACGGAGGTGCTTGAGGATGGGGATTCCGGCTAGTGTGCAGGAGAAAGACAAGCGGCTTGGGGAAATTTTGCAGGAGATGGGCAGGGTGATGGTCGCGTTCTCCGGAGGAGTGGACAGTACGTTCGTGCTGAAACGCGCCTACGACGTTCTAGGGGATCAGGTGCTGGCGGTAACGGCTGCGTCCGAGACGTTCCCGTCGAGGGAATTCGATGCGGCGGTACAATTGGCCGAGACGATCGGCGCCCGTTTATATAAGACCGAGGTTAAGGAATTCGAGAACGCCAATTTCGTGGCGAACAATCCCGATCGTTGCTACTATTGCAAGACCGGGCTGTATTCGCATATGCAAACTTTGGCCAAAGAGATGGGTTATGCCTACATCCTCGACGGCTCCAACGTCGACGATCTCGGCGACTACCGCCCAGGGTTGCAAGCCAAGAATGAGCAAGGGGTACGCAGCGTGCTGCAGGAGGCGGGGTTCCGCAAGGAGGAGATTCGGCAGTTGTCCAAGGAGCTTGGGTTGCCGAACTGGAACAAGCCTTCGTTCGCTTGTTTGTCGTCGCGAATTCCTTACGGCACGAAGATCGAGAAGCAGAAGATCGATCAGCTCGACGAGGCGGAAGGTTTCTTAGCGGAGCTTGGATTTTATCAAATTCGGGTGCGCCATCATGACAAAATCGCCCGGATCGAGGTCATGCCTTCCGAAATCGAGAAGGTGATCGAGCTCAGGGAGCAAATTTATGCGAAGCTGTCGTCGCTTGGGTTTACATATGTGACGCTGGATCTGCAAGGGTACCGCACGGGCAGCATGAACGAGGTGCTGAGCGCGGACACCAAGGCGAAGGTGAAGGAAGCCGCGCTATGATGGAGCGGTTGGAGGAGATTTTGCGCCGCGTGCAGCGAGGCGAGCTCGCCGTCGGCGAGGCTGCGGCGAGCATTGCGGCGCTGGGCGCAGACGCGCCGAGGGCGGGCGGAAGCGGCGAAACGAGAGCGGACGCATGGGGCGAAGCCGATGCTGGCGCGGGGGCGGCGCTGCCGGGCAGCTTGGCGGCGCTAGGCCGTTCCTCGCCGGCCGCGGGGGCTGGTGGCGACAGCGCAGGCGTCGCCGATCTGGGCTTTGCCCAGCTGGACCTGGAGCGCGAGCGGCGCACCGGCTTCCCCGAAGTCGTCTTCGGGGAAGGCAAAAGCGCCTCGCAGCTAACGGCCATCCTGGGCAAGCTGACGGAGCACGCGGACCGCGTGCTCGCCACCCGCGTCTCGGCGGACAAAGCCGCCGAGATCTTAGCCGCGCTGCCAGGCTTCGCCTACCACGAGGCAGCGCGCACGCTCACTTGGCGGCGCGAGCCGGCCGCCACGCAAGCTGACGACGACGGCTATGTCGCCGTCGTCAGCGCCGGCACCTCGGACGTGCCCGTGGCCGAGGAGGCGGCGATCACCGCCGAGTGCATGGGCTGCCGCGTCGAGCGCATCTACGATGTCGGTGTCGCCGGCATCCACCGCCTGTTTCGGCGGCTGCCGCAAATTCGCGGCGCCAATGTTGTGATCGTCGCCGCCGGCATGGAAGGCGCACTCACAAGCGTTGTCGGCGGGCTCGTCGACAAGCCGGTGATCGCTTTGCCGACGAGCGTCGGCTACGGCGCGAGCTTCAACGGACTGGCCGCCCTGCTGACGATGCTCAACTCGTGCGCGGCAGGCGTCTCCGTCGTCAACATCGACAACGGCTTCGGGGCCGGTTATTGCGCCGCTGTCATCCATAAAAATACGTCGAAGAGGTTGTGAACAATTCCGTATGCGGGTCATCTATTTGGATTGCTTCTCCGGACTAAGCGGGGACATGACGCTGGCGGCGCTTGTTGACGCCGGCGCCGACAAAGATTACATAGAACAAGAGTTGGCGAAGCTGAACATCGAACCGTTCAGCCTGCAATGGCGGCGGGTGCAGAAGAACGGCATTTCCGCGCTGAAGCTGGACGTTCTCCCCGATCCCGAGCAGCCGCCGAAGCATCATCGGCATTACTCGGACATCGCCCGGCATATCGCCGAATCGGGAATATCCGAGCGGGCGCAGCAGCTGGCCCAAGCGATTTTTCAGAAAATCGCCGCAGCTGAAGCGAAGATCCACGGGATCCCCGTGGAAACTGTACATTTTCACGAAGTCGGGGCAATCGACTCGATCGTCGACGTCGTCGGGATCGCTCTCGCGATCGACTCGTTAGAGATTGAGCGGATTATATCCGCGCCCGTCCCGCTCGGTTCAGGCACGGTGCGCTGCGATCACGGCATCTACCCGGTGCCGGCGCCGGCGACGCTGGAGATGATGCGCGGCCTGCCGGTCGCGCCGAGCAGCCACCGCGTGGAGCTGACGACGCCGACAGGAGCGGGGGTCGTTGCCGCAATCGTCAACGATTTTTCCGAAGGCATGCCGTCGATGGTCGTTGACGCGATAGGCTACGGCGCGGGGACGCGCGATCTGCCCAATCAGCCGAACGTGCTTAGAGTGGTCGTTGGCAGCATCGAGTCGTATTTGCCAGTTTGGCAGACGCACCACGAAATCGCCGGGCATATTCACGAGCACGACCATACTCACGCCTATCCGCATACACACGATCATGAGCATACTCACGATCATGGGCATACGCACGATCATGAGCATTCGCATGATCATAGCCATGAACACGATCATTCTGGAGGTCACACTCACTCGCACGATCATTCGCTTGATCACGAGAATGATCACGCGCGTGATCATTCGCATAACAACCACCATGAGCATGGCCGGAACCATCATCACGAGCACAGTCACAGCCACGATCACGACCATTCGCATCATGAACACAAGCACAACGATCCTCATTGAGGTGTATTGCGGCAGGGGGCGGAAACGGGCAGCATCAGGTGGCCAGTCGGCCCCCTCCGCCCTACCCCTTCCACGTAACGGCCACCAGCGCAGCTTAGAGCTACAAAATGGATACATCGGACGTCTTACGGACATCACAGCAGCTTAGAGCCCAAAACCTGCAGTTTTTGCAAGGTTCCAGTGCTCTAAGCGGCCATGGTGGCCGTTACAACATGCTCCGCCATTGCCGCAACAACTACAGAATAATGCAAGGGTACCCTTCGTAACCACTTCCACTGCCCTTCGTCCCCCAATTCCACCAACCCCACATCCACCAACTCCAAAGCCCTATTTTCCCCAAAAAATATTACTCTTCCTGCTTCTCCATGAACGCCTTCCGGACTTCGTCGTACACTTTCTTCAACGGAACTCCGTGCCGCCGCGCCGCCTCCTCGCACTCGCTGAACTCCGGAGAATACTGCACCATCTCGCCGTCCCGGTAGCCCGCCTTGACCGAAATATCGCCCCAAGGGGTCGGAACTTTCGTCGAACGCCGCCCGAGCCGGTGGCACACCGCCTTCATATAGCGAATGCCGAGCGTCGTCGTCTCGCGGAAAATCACTTCCTCCACCGCCGCCAGCTTGTCCTGGTCGATCAGCACGTTCAACATCAGGCCGGGACGCCCTTTCTTCATCAGAATCGGGATCCAATACACGTCGTTCGCCCCCGCCGCAAACAGCAAGTCCGCCGTATAGGAGCACCACTCCGGGTTCATATCGTCAATATTAGCCTGCACCAGCAGCATGTTATCGTCCAGATGCTCGTCCGCATGGGAAAAACTCATCGTAAGCCGCCCTTTCGCTTGAATTCAACTGCATTTTACCATTCCATTCGAAGGATAAAAAGGCACTCTCCGTTTCATTCTAAAAGGGTAGGTGAAATGTGGGAGGTCAGGGTGATCATGTCCAAATGTCGCGGCGCCTGCGTCGTCATCATCTCCGTCTTGCTTGCTTCAGCGGCAACCGCTGTGGGCGGGCAGTCATCGTTCGCTTCGGCGCATTCTTCGGTTGCGGATCCATCGTTTGTTGAAGCAACGGCTAATCAAGCGTCCAAACAAGCAGCGCCCAAGACTGACGACACCGGGCAAAAACTGCGGGATCGCCAGCTGTTGCTGCAACAAGTGGCGACGGTCAGCGGCATTCCGTGGAACGTTCTGGCTGCGATCGACCAGTACGACCGCTCGATTCGCTTTGCGCGCAAAATTCCCGCCGAGGAAGGACTGATCTCGGTGTATTATTCGGAGGGGCAGTGGGCGGGCTTGCTCAATCCCGATCCGAACGAACAAAACCCGAGAACGATCGCGCTGTTCGGGGGTGTAGGCAAAGACGGAGACGGAGACGGGCTGGCCGACCGCCGTAACGATATCGACGTGTTGTATACGTTGACGACGCATTTGATCCAGCATCGCGATCCCGACGGCGGGCTCGATAAAGCAATCTGGGAGCAGTATCACAACCCCAGAAGCGTGGATCGCATCCGCCAATTTGCCAAAATATACGAGACGTTTGGGGCGACCGATTTGCGGGAGCACGCTTTTCCGCTGCCGCTTGGTGCGAACTATACATACCGCAGCACTTGGGGAGCGAGCCGAGGCTGGGGGGGCAGCCGGATTCATGAGGGGACGGATCTGTTTGCCGGATATGGGGTGACGGTTCGCAGCACTTGCTACGGGATCATCGAGGTGCGCGGCTGGAATCCGTACGGGGGGTGGAGGATCGGCATACGCGACTTGAACAATGTGTATCCCTATTACGCGCATCTGGCGGGGTTCAACAAAAAGCTGAAGCAAGGCGACGTCGTGAAGCCCGGCGACACGGTCGGCTGGGTCGGCAGCTCCGGCTATGGCAAGCCCGGCACGTCGGGGAAGTTTCCTCCGCACTTGCATTATGG
>JAJFMO010000593.1 GCA_020697475.1 Paenibacillaceae bacterium
ATCCGGGTGAGCCGGATCGGCCGCAAATCGCACGCTCGACAACGCACTCGCGAAAAACGTCTTCGGCCACCACGGCACCCGGCTTTCCTGGCTTGCCGCCGGCGAACGGTTGCCGCTCCACGTCGCCCCGCCGTCGGCGGAATAATAGATCGGGTTCGCCGGCACCGGTTTGCGAGCGGCAACAACCAGATGCCCCGGCCGCAGCGGGTCAACGTCCAGACCGCCGTACGGGATACTCTCCCCGCGAGGCGTAACATCCGTCCAGCCGGACCCCTCGCCGAACGCCGCCACCCCGCCACCGGAATATTTCTCTCCGGTTACAAAAGTTGTATATAATTTCGTTTCATGACCTGCCGCATCCACCTTCCCTTGCACCGGATACGCCGGGCTGTCCGCCAAATACTCAAAACTCGCGCCGCCGTCCGTCGAACGGTAAACCCCGTTGCCGAACACGCCGACGTACATCACCTTCGTGTTCCCTTCGGCATCCGTTCCCCCGGTCGAATCGAAAGCAACGAAGGTGATCCCCACCTTGTCAGTCCCGCGCAAATCGGCTTTGCCAACACCCGCCGGCACCGCACCGGGCGGAATCTGCTTCCACAACGAATGCTCGCGCGAGGAAGCCGCAATATCCGCATTCATGTACAGCCCGTTCTCGCGCGTACCAAACCATACCCGACCCGGCTTGTTCGGGTCGACGGCCAGCCGGTCGGCAGCCCAGCGAAAATCGGCGTTTCCGTATATTTTCACATTGGCAGGCAATCCCGTCGCCGTCCAACTTCCCGCCGCACCGCGCTTATCTGAGCGCAGCACATCACGGGACGGGCCGTTGCCGAGCGCCACGTACACATTCTGTTTGCCGCCCGCCGTCGGATCGACGGCCAGCGCCTCCACATAGTAGTCGTCGTTGTCGGCGAACTCGTCCAGCATCGGCAGCCAGCGGCCGCCCACTGGATCCCAAGCGTACGCTCCGCCAACGTCAGTGCGAGCGTACACAATACCAGCATCAAGAGGATGAACGGACAGTCCCGTTACGTAGCCTCCTCCGCCGACCGGCACCGCGCCCCATTCGTACGTTTTCGCCACCTCCGGAGGCGGCGAGTCCGAACTGCACCCCCCGGCGCTCACTCCGAGCAACAGCGCAGCCAGCAGTGCGGCCGGCCACCTCAATCCCCACATCCGAACAATTCCCCCATTCCCCCCTTACTTTAGACCAATCCCACCAAAAAAGTCCATCAGAATTTAAACCTTCTTCGCTTTCCCTTATTGCAGTCGCTTCTTCCGGTTTGATACAATGAATTTGCTTCACTTTCGCAACTCAACTATTTCTTCTATTTACAGGGGCTGGAATCGATGCAGAAAATTCCCGTAACGTTAGACGGCAAACGAGGGTCAAAAGTATTCATCGTCAATTCCGACGATGTGCTCAAGGTGGAAAGTTTGCGGGATCGGGAATATATCATCCACACCCACGAGGGCAAATACTTCCTCAACAATTCGCTGGAATCGTTCGAGGAATGGTTGTATGAAGAAGGGTTCCGCATGATTGACCAGAGCAACGTGGTCAATATGAATCATGTCACCCACTACAATACGAGTCGGGGCATCGTCTATTTCGGCGACCCGGTCGACCGACGAACGAAGACGGCAACCGCCGCACGCATTCATAAGGATCACGTCATCCGAATTATGGAGATGCTCAAGCTGACCAACACGAACCGCAGACTTTACGGCCAGGAGGCCGAGCGGCAGGACAAGCTGTTCCAATCCTTGCTGGAGCAGAATGACGATGGGCGTTTCTTGCGTTCTTACTCGATGATCCGCGCCATCCACGAACGCAAGCAAGCCGAGCGCCAATTGGCCGAAAGCGAGCGCCGGTACAAGTCGCTGTTTGAGCACAACCCCGACGCCATCTGCTCCTTCGATACCGAAGGAGTGTTTATCAGCGTCAACCCGGCCACCGGGAAAATCACCGGCTACTCTTCTGAAGAACTTCTGAACCGAACGTTCAGCCAACTGATCGTTGAGTCTGAAGAGGAAAGATGGCGCTTACATTTCCAGAAAACATTGCAAGGCGATACCGAATACTACGAAATCCGGTTCCGCCATAAATCCGGCAGGCCGGTGGAAATGAGCATGATCAACATTCCCGTCGTCATCGACGACGAGATTACAGGCGTATACATGATCGGCAAGGACATCACCGATCGCAAGCGTTCCGAGGAGCTGCTGCTCAAGTCGGAAAAGCTGTCGATCGTCGGCCAACTGGCTGCCGGGGTAGCCCACGAAATCCGCAATCCCTTGACCTCCCTCAAGGGCTTTGTGCAACTCTTGCGCAGCAAAATTACCGGTTTCAAGGAATATTTCGAGATCATGCTAAGCGAGTTGGATCGAATCAATTTTATCGTCAGCGAATTTCTCGTCATCGCCAAACCGCAAGCCGCCCACTACCAGCTGAAGGACATTACGATCATTCTGTTGAACACGATTGCCTTGCTGAACACCCAAGCGATCATGAACAATGTGCAGATTACAAGCAAATTTCACTCTGATATCCCGCTGGTTCGCTGTGACGAGAACCAGCTGAAGCACGTGTTCATCAATATTTTGAACAACTCGATCGATGCGATGC
>JAJFMO010000594.1 GCA_020697475.1 Paenibacillaceae bacterium
TTCAACCGATTCAACAGCTCGATCGGGCCCGCCATATAAACTTCGCCGCGCTCGAACAGCTTCTTCACCCCAGGGTGAGCCAACTCCGTCGTGCGGTATACAGCTTGCGCTTCCCGTTCTTTATCCGGTCGATATTTCTCCTCAACAATCATCGTACCGTAGATGTTGCCTTCCGCGTCGGTCAGCGCCACCCTCTCATCGATGTTCAATCGGGCAGCTACCTGGGCGGAGACCGCCAAGGTAACCGGGATCGTCCATACCTCGCCTGTCGTCAAGTGCATTGTATCCAGCACGCTCTCCCAGTCGGCTTGCGAAGCGAATCCGGTAAGCGGCGAAAACACGCCGGTTCCGATCATCTGCAAATCCGACAGCGACCAGCCGTTCAATACAACCTTGGGCAAATTCCGGGCTTCGTTAAGCGCCTCTTCCCGTTCTTCCCCGGTCAATTCCAGGTTGATCAGGCTGCCGCCATGCGGTTCAATCAACTGTTTCATCCTGCTTTCCTTCCTCCACTTGAATACTTGCTGCCTATCGTACCCAACCAGTATATGCGCCTATGGCTCGGATTGGCGATTCGCAAAATCCAAGTTTTTGGAAGATTGGCGGATTATTCCGAGACCGCGATCGCTTCGATCTCGACCAGTACGTCCTTAGGCAGCCTGGACACTTCCACCGTCGCCCGAGCCGGCAAGATTTCCCCGAAATACTTGCCATAAATCCGGTTTACCGTATCGAAATTGCCCAGATCCGTCACAAAGATCGTCGTCTTAACCACCGCCTCCAAGCCAAGGCCCGCTGTAGCGAGAATCGCCCGAATGTTGGCAATGACTTGCTCGACTTGCTCCTCGATCGTTGCCGGAATCGCCCCGGTTTGCGGATTCAAGGGGATTTGCCCGGAGACGTACACCGTCTTCCCCGTCCTGATCGCCTGCGAGTACGGCCCGATCGCTTTCGGCGCATTGTCGCTGTGAATGATTTCCCTCATCGTGATCCAACCCTTCTTTTGATCAAAAATGTTGTCGTACCGCTTGCAGCTGCTTGCGAATAAATTCCAACCCTTGGCGGGCCGCTTGCTCGTCGTCCGTAATGTAAGGGCGCCACAGGTGCAGGCGCGACATCAGCCCGGGCACGCTCTGCCCGAACGCTTCGATCGTCAGCCAGTCATCGTAGCCGATTTTCCGCAGCGTGCGAAAAACCTCAGGCGGGATCGCGTGGCCGCTGCCTGGAATGCCCCGATGGTTCTCGGAAATGTGAACATGGAAAATATGTTGCGCCGCCGCTTCCCACGACTCCGCGGTGTTCGGCTCCTCGATGTTGCTGTGATGCGTATCCGCGAGCAAGCCGACGTTGGCCAGCCCGACATCCTGCACGAATCGAACCGCATCGGCCATCGTGTTGACGATGTACATCTCGAATCGGTTCAGCGGTTCCAGCGCGATGCGGATGCCAAGCTCGGCCGCATGTTCGCCTGCCTTGCGAATCGTCTCGACCGCGTGCCCCCACTCCTCAGGCGTCGGCGCCTGGCCGCTGAAGCGGACGAGCCCTTGGAACATCGGGCCGGACAGCAGGCTGCCACCAAGCGTCTTGGTCAGCTCCAGCGCTTGCCCGATTTGCTCCACCGCCGCTTGGCGCAGTGCCCGATCCGGACTTGCCGGGTCGGCCGCAGCCGCATCAAGCGCAAGAATCGTACTGCGGCCAAGCCCCAACTCATCGCACAAGCCCGCAAAATGTCGCACATCGGAAGCGTTCATCGGAGCCACCGGAAACTCTACCCCGTCAAATCCCCATTGCTTGATCCGGCGGAGCAAATCCGCATGATCGCGAAAATTTGGGGCGTCCGTCCACAACAGCAGATTCATCCCGATCTTCATCTTCGCTCTCTCCCTCGCAAAGATGACCCGCCGCTTAAGGGGCAGGTCATCCGTTGTTCTACTCGTTACTTCAGCCTAATCACCCCGGCTGCTTATTACTCGTCCCACACTTCAACTTTCTCCATCTTTGCTCCGTTATGCAGAGCGTCAATGTGCTCCATGCCTTTCTCCACTTTGCCGAACACGGTATGTACCCCGTTCAGATGCGGCTGCGGCTGGTAGCAAATATAAAATTGGCTGCCGCCGGTATCTTTGCCCGCATGAGCCATTGCCAACGTTCCGCGCTCGTGCTTGCTCGTATTCGTGTCTGTCTCGCACTTGATCGTATATCCCGGGCCGCCGGTGCCGCTGCCGCGCGGACATCCCCCTTGCGCCACAAATCCGGGGATCACGCGATGGAACGTCAACCCGTTATAAAACCCTTCGTTCGCCAGCTTCTCAAAATTGGCCACCGTATTCGGCGCTTCTTCCGGCACGAAGTCGATCAGCACTTCTCCGCCGTTTTCAAGCGTAATTTTACCTTTTTTATCCAAATGTATCGCTCCTTCATTTTCCAAAGATGCTTCTTATTTTACCTTGTCCCATTTAATAAAACAAATTTCACCGGGTTACTCGCACACGATTTCGACCACTCTGGCATGATCCAAGCCGTTCATCTCCAACCCTTCCAGGCGCAACGTCCGCAGCCCGTGCAAATTTACCGGGAAATTCAGAATTCTCTGATAGTTGTCCATTACTTGCGCGAT
>JAJFMO010000595.1 GCA_020697475.1 Paenibacillaceae bacterium
GGCGTCCTGGCACTCCGATGTGGAGCGCGCAATGGCTGGTTACATATCACGCGTCCAGCCGCGGCCCTGCAAACGCCAACGGGCTGAGTGATGAGCATGCCAGCAGTGCCGATGTTAAGGACCGTAAAAGCCAATTGATCGATGGGCCAGCGGAGTTCCGGGTACCCGCGTCGATAACGACTAAGAACACTGCAACGGATGCACCTGTCCGTGCTAGTGTGATGTCAGGCCCACTTCGGGCCGGAGGACTGAACCATGGCCAAAGGTGAACAACGCGGGAATCGCGAAGCAAAGAAGCCGAAGAAAGAAAAACCGAAGGTGATCGCGGCAGCTCCAAGCTTGAAGGGGCTTATGCAATCCGACGCCGCCAAGATACGTAAGAAGTAGCACGTGCGGAGTGCGGCGAGCTTGAGCGCGGCTGCCTCTGGGCCAACACCCGACGAACTATAATCTCAATGGTGGCCTTGCTGACCTGAAACGATCCCTCAAGGAAGCACATCGGCTGCGCCGCAGCAGAACGATGGAGATTGCCATGTCGAGCGAGACCTTCTTCGTGGCGAACAACAGTGTGACCGCAAGTCAAATCGCTGCCCTTGCCGGTTTATCGTTTGTCACCGATGATTTTGTCATATCGGCCGCAGGCACGCTTGCGACAGCTGGTGTTGGCGAACTCTGCTATATGGACGATGCCAAATACATTGAGGAGTTAAAAGTAACTCGAGCAAGCGCGTGCCTGATATCTCCCCGATACAGTGAGCTGGTTCCGGCGGGAACCTTTTCGTTTGTAACGCCGCATCCTTATGCGATTTATGCGCAAGTGCTCGCGCTACTCTATCCGGATGCAACAATTCCCGTGTCGAATTTTGGGACATGCGGAATATCGCCGAAGGCGAACATCCATGCGTCTGCCATTGTAGGATATGACGTCACGATTGATCCGGGTGCATCCATTGGTCCAAACGCGCGCATCGGCGACTTCACCTGTATTGGATCGAATGCAGTAATTGGACCCAGCGTCAGGATCGGGCGGAATTGCTATATCGGAGCCAACGTCACCGTTGCGCACGCCGTTGTTGGCGACCGCGTTATTATTCATCCCGGCACCTCCATTGGCCAAGATGGCTTTGGATTCACGTTTCTCGGAGGAAAGTGGGTCAAAGTTCCCCAACTCGGCGGCGTAATAATCCACAATGATGTGGAAGTTGGAGCCAACACCACGATCGATCGAGGATCGATGCGGGCGACGGTTATCGGCGAAGGAACAAAACTCGATAACCTCGTTCAAGTGGCGCACAACGTGGAGATCGGCGCGCATTGCGTAATCGCCTCCCAGGTCGGTATAGCGGGTTCGACGACTATTGGTGATTTTGTTGCCATTGGCGGTCATGCGGCGATCGCCCCTCACATCACGATTGGCTCAAAAGCCCAGATCGGAGGTGCGAGCGGAGTTATGTGCGACATTCCGGCCGGAGAGCGCTGGGTGGGGATTCCAGCTCGTCAGAGCCGAGCGTTCTTTCGTCAGTATGCCGTACTGAAGCGTTTGGCAAAAAAGAAATAGAAAACTTCCGACGGCCTACGGTGACGGCCGTGTTCCTTATTCCGACTTTGGCCCTTTGTGTTGCAGTCATTTGGCGCTGCTCGTGGATAAGCTACGCAAAGTGTTTCTCGTGGAAGACGGTCTTCGGTCGCTGGTCTTCTATGAGTTACGCCACCTTGCGACGTGTCGCAGACCTAGACGAACAATTCGGGAAGCTGTTGGGCTATACAAAAACGACGACGGGAATCTATGATATGCTGCCCCAAAGCATCCTCTCTCAGAGGATCGAATGGTTGAGGCGATCACTTATCCGCGTAGCGTTGATCTGAATAAGAGTCCGGAGCGCCCTCCGAATCCTCGGCGCGGCTTTCCCATTTTTGTGCTTCTGCGAGCCAGTAGTCACGCCGGTTGAAATTAGTCTCGGCTTTTTCACGACATACCGCAGCTGCCACCCGGCATGCAACGTAGCGTTTCATTTTCGCGGTCATTTCGGAGTCTCCAAGCCCGGCGATGATAGCCACCCGGTCGTGCGAGAGGCGGTCTCAGCCCGCCGCGCTCTACGGATAAGCCGGTCGCGTCGAACGCCTGGCCAAGTCCCCATTGCCTCTTTACACAGGCGCTGCGCTTCTTCGTTCAGGCGCTGATAAAGCGATCTGGGGTTCTGTGGAAATCGAGATCGGGGCTGCATGGAGTAGCTCCTTTGTTAGCCGAAGGCGGGAGCGCAACACTCCTTGTCACGTGAATGCCCCTAGGGGCAGTGAGGGCGAGGTGGAGTGCTCAGAAGCCGCAAGCACAATTCATTGTTCGACTTTTGCGGCGAAGAAGCCGAATTAGGGAGGCTCGATCCATTAGCCGCACCGAATGGATGCTTCCGTCGTCCACCGGGTATTGCACTTAGAGCAGTGCCATTTGTTGATAACGACGTGGAGTGAATATTGCGAGTTTGCGGGTGCTGTCGCAATATACCCGCAAGCGCACGTATCGGTTCCCCCGGGGCGCGATCTTCGGACAGGCAATTCACTAGCGACGCGGTTTACCCATTTGCGATCGGATCTTCTCTGAAAATGAATCGGATAG
>JAJFMO010000596.1 GCA_020697475.1 Paenibacillaceae bacterium
GCTATACTAGTCATGGTAGGGTTAAATCCTTTCATGGAGTTGTGGTGATTCCGAGGATACCCTACCTTTTTCATTTACACAAACTATTTTACTTCATCAAAACATGCCGAGAACTAGCGCTATAAGGCCAGAAATGGTCTTAGCTGACACAAACGAACCGAGTTTGGTTCCAATAAGGCCAAATTTGGCCTTAGCAGGCGCAAACGAGCCGAATCTGGCTCAATAAGGTCACATATGGCCTTAGCGGCGCAACGCCTCGCAAAAAACAAAGGGGCGGATGGCCCACAGCTCCATTCGCCCCATTATGATTAACATTTTTCACCCATTAATTGAAACTTTCTTGCCTTGGCGGATCGAATCGTATGCGGCAAGCGCCACCTGTGCGGACTTCATGCCGTCTTCCCCGCTGATCGGCACGTCCGAGCCTTCGCGGACCGCCTGGATGAAATCGGCGACCATCAAGTCGTCCATCCCATCGCCCCAGTAGCTCCATTGCGCCTTCGACTTCTCGTCGCTGTATATCTCGTTCTTCTGGGCGAAAGCATCGACCGAGATTACACCATTCGTTCCGATGATCTCCATTGTCACATCGCCCCAGAACGGGAACGATTTCGAGCGTGACCAGCTCGTATCAATGACCGCGATGACCCCGTTCGCGAAGCCGACGTGCACCATCCCCGCGTCGTCGACCGGGATATCGTGGAACAGCGTCCCCGATTCGGCGTATACATCCGTTACTTTGCTGCCCAAGAACCAGTTCAGCAGATCCATTACATGCACGGTATGGTCGAGCACCGCTCCGCCGCCGGAAAGGGCGGGATCAATAAACCACTTGCCGGGCATCGACCCGCGATTTGTCCCCTTCACCGCCACGATGTCGCCGATGTCGCCGCGCTCCACCGCTTGCTTCGCCTGGCGCACCGAAGGCAGATACCGGCACGGGAACGCGGTCATCAGCTGAACGCCGTTCTGTTTGGCTGCGTCGACCATTCGCCGCATCTCGTCCACGCTAACTCCAAGCGGCTTCTCGCACAACACGTGCTTGGCGGCATTGGCAGCGGCAATTGTTTGCTCGGCGTGATGCACGTTCTCCGAGCAAATGACCACGGCGTCGACTTCCGTCTTCAACAGGTCGCGATAGTCCGCAAAATAGGGAATGTTGTGCCGCTGGGTCAATCCTTCAACCCGAGACGCAACCGGATCGGCGATGCCGATAATCTCGACGTCGGGGATGGCCAGCAAACCGCTTAAGTAGCTGTTGGCATGACCGTGCGCGAAGCTGATCATGCCGACTTTTGTTTTAGCCACGGCTACTCCCTCCCCCCGACAAAAACTCACTCATCTTCACCGGCTGTCCGGTGCGTACGCTCTCTCTGGCGGCCAGAGCCAAAGCCACCGCCTGATAAGCGTCTTCCGCGGTGACAAGCGGCGCTGTCCCCGTACGAATGCAATCGATAAAATGTTCGAGCTCGTAATAATACGGATCGTGCAGAGCCGGACTTTGCGGCACGGCGACCGTCGCCGGCCCGGCAGCGGAATCATCGGTGCGCGATTTGCGCACTTGCAGCGATACAGTATCGTTGCTGTTGAACCGGGCGACGCCTTGGTTGCCGGCGAGCTCAACCACGGTCGTGAACGGCCCGGGGTAACCCCAGAAGCCTTCCAGGTTAGCGATCGCTCCGCTCTCAAAGCGCAAGGTGACGAGCGCATAGTCCAGCGCATCCGTCTTCCGGTTCATGGCATACACATGATCCACTTCGCCGATCACTGCGCGCATGAAGTCGATATCATGGATCATCAAATCCATGATCACGCCGCCGCTGCGCGAGGTGTCGTTGTACCAGCTCTTGGCGGCGCCAGGATGCGAGCCGACCCGCTTGGCATGCGCAACGCCAACGGCGCCGATCGCTCCGGACGCCACTTTGCGGGCCAAATCACGGTAGCTGGGAAAGAATCGCACGACGTGACCGATGAACAACCGCACCCCGGCTTTGTCGCAAGCGTCGATCATCTCTCTTGCATCGGCCAACGTCGGCGCGATCGGCTTCTCGCAGATGACGTGCTTGCCAAGCTCGGCGCACTTGATCGTAAATTCCTTGTGCTGCGGAGTCGGCAAACAAACGCTGATGACATCCGGATTCGTCTCCTCGATCAGTTGCTCGAATGAAGCGAAAGCTTGCGTATTGCAGCGCGCCGCCAGCTTTTCTGCGTTCGCTACGTTGGTGTCGCATACGCCCACCAGTTGGACGCCGGGCAATTGCGCGTAATCGTTGGCATGCGTGCGCCCCATCGTGCCGCAGCCGACTACTGCTACTTTCATCGCTCTATTCCCCCCATTTTTCCTATAATTAAAGGCATTAATGAATGTCTTTCTTCTTGAATCTGCCGCCTCTCACGTCATGGATATTGCCGATCGCGAGGAAAGCGGACGAATCCAGTTCGTCGACAATCGCCTTCAGCTTGGCTTCCTCCAGCCTCGTGATGACGCAGAAAACGACTTTCTTGGCGCCTCCGCTGAAGCCGCCTTCGCCGTTCAAATAGGTGACTCCCCGGCCGAGCCGGTGCAGCAGAGCATCTCCGATCACTTTGTACTGGTCGCTGATGATCCAGACG
>JAJFMO010000597.1 GCA_020697475.1 Paenibacillaceae bacterium
AGCCTTAAGTCCCCGAAGAGAGAGCGGCACCATCGGATTAAGGCCAAAACTGGCCTTAATCCCCGAAGAAGGAGGCGCACCTGTGGGCTAAGGCCGAAACCGGCCTTAAACCACCCGCAAGTGCATGCACCCCCACTGCACCCCGCCACCTCACACCCGATACACCAGCGGATTCGTCTCCAAATCGATCAAATCCCCCGGTCGCTTGCCGGGAAAACGATTGTTCAAGCTATTCCAACGCGCTTGCGTATCCGGCTCGACCAGCCTCGCGCCGTCGGCGACGTAGATGATCGTCATGATCTCGCGCATACGATCGGTCGGGTTGCCCGGGGCGCTGTGCAGCGTCCACCCGGCATGAAACGTCGCGTCCCCGGCCGGCATCCCGCCGTAACTGACCATCTCGAACGCCTTCTCGTCGATGAATTGCTGCAACGACTGGTGCGACTCATCGGAAATCACCAGCTTATAAATGCACCCCAACAGATGCGACGCCGAAGCGAACGTCATTGTACCGATCTCGTTCGGAATCTCGACAAGCGGCATCCACATCGTGATCGTGTTGTCCGTATCGACCGGCCAATAAATTTGATCCTGATGCCACGGGGTAAATCCGCCGCCCGGCTCCTTATACAAAGCCTGATCGTGGTAGATCCGCACCCCTTCGACGCCCATCAACTCTGCGGCGATCCGCGCGAACCGGCGGGCGAGCACGAACCGCTTGGCCGCCTCGCTTTTCAACCACATGTTCGTGATCTGAATGAACGCCCGCCCGTATGTTCCCCGCTCGCTCAGCGGCAGCTTGTGCTTGTTGAATTGTTTCACCAATTCCCCGAACACCTCGCGATAGATCGCAGCCTCGTCTGAAGAGGCTACTCCGGGAAGATGAATATGCCCATTACGTTGGTAAAAAGCAATCTGTTCCTCCGTCAATCGATACGGCTCCGTCAAGCCGGGAAGCATGTCAACCGATTCCATCATTAGCTCTCTCTCCTTGAAAAAACAACATTTTCCCCGATTATAACCTTCCCCCCGCAAACCTCGCATTGAAAAAACAACCCAATTTAATTGTAAAAATGATTTATTGTCCCCGCTGCCTATAGTAAAATAAGAGAATAGCCCCACTCACGCGGAGGGATTTCACTGTGCCCAAGCTGTCCGAATTCATGGAAGATCATCCGATTGTGCCGTATATTCGCCAATTCGGGTTTGCCGCCAGAAGCCCGTGGTTTTTGCCGGAGAGAAGGCTGCTGGACTACTTGCTGCTCTATGTCCAGGAAGGTGAATTCCGCATGCGTGTCGACGGCAACGAACTCAACATGCAACCCGGGGAGTGCGCCCTCGTACAACCCGGCAGCCTCGTCACCTTGCAAGGGGTGACCCATACGATTACCCCGTTTATCCATATGGATATTTTTTATAACCCGCATCGCTCGCAAAGCTTCGCCACCCGCCCCGGGCAAATCGATCTGACCGAATACAGCCATTTACTGCAGCCCACGCTCAACCAAATGGAAGGCATCCAAGTGCCGGTGCGCCTGAAGATCAAGGATCCCGTTGCCTTTCGTGCCAAATTGCTCGACATTATCCGCCTGCAGACCGAACCCAACGCGCTTCATCAACTAAAGGCCCAGACGCTGGCCGGCGAACTGGTTGTTGCCATCGTGGAGTCCCATTCCGCCGCCGACACCGTATCCCGCACAACTCCGCAAACGCTCAACTGGGTCACTTCGTTCCTGTCTTTCCACCTATCCGAGCGGGTGACAGTGAAAGATTTAGCCAAACGGGCGAACTTTTCGCCGTCGAGGTTTAATACGTTGTTTCGCGAACGATTCGGCATGTCCCCCCACCAGTATTTGCTGAATATGCGGATCGCCTCGGCCAAGGACCTGCTCGCCACCACCGACAACAAACTCGAAGACATCGCCCGCTACTGCGGCTTTCACGACATCCATCATTTCCTGGCCAATATCGCGCCCGTCTGCAAGACGCCGCCCCATCCAGCCAATCTCGTGGCTTAGCCGCCGAATGATATATGGAAGAGTTGTGTTATACTGGGAAAATAGCATTTTTCGAAGAAGTAGATTCATAGAGTTCAGCGGCTTGGCCGGAGGTGCGCGATGCAGAATATTTATTCGATTAATTGGTTAAAAAGAGTGCTTAGTTTCTTGATGCTGGCCAGTCTGGCTTGCAGTGTGTGGATTCCCGCTGTCGGTGCGGAACCCGTCACAACCCCGAATGCGTCAGTCCAAGAAACGCTTTACACGGCATATAGCCATTCGGCGGAAATCGTTCCCGGGCAGGTGCTCGTGAAATATAAGAGAGCTCCGCGAACGCTTCTCGGCGCCGGAGGTTACGCGGCGGAATCGCTGGCGTCGGCCGACGGGCGACCGATTTATCGGCTGTCGTTCGCTGAAGAAATCAGCGTTACGGAGAAGCTGGAACAATTGCAGCAGGACGCCAACGTGGAGTATGCCGAGCCGGTTTATCGGGTAAGTCTTCCCAAACCTGTAGCCGCGGCAGACCGACTGGACCCACTGACCGGCACGGTCGTTCAATCGGTGTACAACGACCCGGCGAACCCCACTTACATGCGTAATTGGGGCAAAACGGTCACCGAACTCACCTATGCGGCCGCCCAAACGACGCCTGAACAGAGGTACGCCGTCGTTGTGGCCGTGGTTGATTCCGGGGTCGACCTGCACCATCCCGATCTCGCAGGATCGCTCGTTCCGGGGTACGACTTTGTGAATGACGACGATACGCCGCAGGATGACAACGGCCATGGCACCGGCACCGCCGGCATCATCGCCGCCCGCGCCCATGACGCTTCGGGGTACGACGGTGTGGCGCCAGGTGCAAAAATCATGCCGATCAAGGTCATGGACAGTGAAGGCCACGGCGACACGGCGACCATCGTCCGGGGGATTCAGTACGCGATCGACCATCACGCGGATATGATCAATATGAGCTTGGGCTCGCAAATTCCGAGCCGGGCGATGCAAGACATCGTGCAAGCCGCCACCAAGCAAGGGATACTTGTCGTGGCCGCCGCCGGCAACGATTCCAACCATTGGATCGGCAACGAGCCGGGTCAGTTGGATGATCCGAGTGCCGACAATGAGCGGTACGCCTACTATGCCGCCTATCCCGCCTATTATGACGAGGTGTTGAGCGTCGGTGCGGTCGAACAATTGTCCGATTCGACGCTGACGATCGCCGACTTTTCCAACATCGGCAAAGTGGACGTCGTCGCGCCAGGCGTTCATATCTACACCACCGACCTGAATGGCGGGTACGCCTATCGCTCAGGCACGTCCGAGTCCGCGCCGATCGTCACGGGCTACGCCGCCTTGCTGAAGGCGTACAATCCAAAGCTGACGCGGGAGGATTTGACGGCGATTGTCAAGGACACGAGTCGCCATGAGCTGAACGATCCTGGGCATACGTACGATTACGCCAATTTTCCATCTAGTGAGGGAAAGTATGTCGATGTTGGAATGGACTATGGGCGGGGTATAATTAACGGTAGGATACCTTTTAATTCACCGCGATTGAAGGTAATTCCGGTTACGGGTACGATTTCGTCTGACCGGACGGTAACAACGGATGTGTACTGGCTGGATTTGGCCGGACGACTAGCTCCCCAGCCATCCACTGTGACTCTTAAAATGACGCTTGTCGCCGAGGATGAGCCGGAATTCACGAAAGATACGTTGGTGGGAATCAATGCTCAGGATATCCTGAGCGGATTTGCCCGCATCTCATTGACCGTGGGTTCTGAATACCCCATTGATGAGGCTTATCATTATAGTGTGTTTGCGATTTGGTCGGATGTATTGGGCGGCAGCAATCCGTACCACCACGACCACTATTCCAATAAGTATGAGTTTATCCGGCGACCTGTTCCCCCTCAATCCTCTTTAAGTAGTGGTACTTACAGTGGATCGCAAAGTGTGGTGTTATACACAACCGAGGAAGGCGCAGACCCTTACTTCATCTTGATTGGCGACAATACCACGTTAGGTGGGAAGTACGTGCCCGGCCACCCGATTCCGGTAACGGAGGACAGCTTTCTCTACGCCTATACCCGTAAAAATGATGTTGACAGCATGCCGGTCGAGTTCCTGTATAAGATCACGGCTGCTCCGATCGGTGGCGGCGTCGTTGTCGGAGGAGGAGGAGGTGGCGGCGGTCTGGCTCCAGCTGGGGGCGGTGCGCCGGCAGGCGGCGATGCAGGTGCAGGAGTGACTCAGCCGAAAGTAACGACAGGGGCGGATGGGTCGAAAAACGCGGAATTTACTCCCGATGCGGCTAAGCTGCTAGCCGGTTTGCAGGCCAATTCGAGTGAAGTGACGATTGATGCGCAAACGTCCGAGCCGGTCGATCGGCTTACGCTCAATCTGGACGCCGGGCTGATTCGCGCGGCGAATGAGG
>JAJFMO010000097.1 GCA_020697475.1 Paenibacillaceae bacterium
GACCTCGTGTTCACGGTGACGAGAATATCCGACGGCGATAGCGCGAGCACGGGTACGATCAGGGTAACGGTGCCAGCACATGTGCCAACGGCCGAGGAGGTCGCGGCAGGGATTACGAGCGTGACGGCGCCGATGGTGAATGCTACGAGCTTGACGATGCCGACGGTACAGAGCGGGTATAGCATCGCCATCGCCAGCTCCAGCAACAGCGTGGTCATCAACACGTACGGTGTAATCGCTCCTCCGTCGGAGGCAACCAACGTTAAGCTCGTGTTCACGGTGACGAGACTATCCGACGGCGATAGCGCGGATACGATCAGCATCATGGTGTCGGTGCCGGCAAATGGAGGGCCAGCGGGATACACATTCTGTGCGTACGAGGGTAGAACATGCAATTTATCCGGGGTCGCGAGTGTAGCGTACGGAGCAGACAATCGGTTCTACTATAAGATATTCTTATCGACAACTGCTTGTGGCAACGGCATATTCGGCGACCCGGCAGGAGGCTATGTCAAGTCCTGCTATTACCAAACGATAGCTGATCCGACGGCTGAGGAGGTCGCATCAGCTATCACGAGCGTAACGGCGCCGGCGACAGATGCGACAAACTTGACGATGCCGACGTTACCGGCCGGGTTCAGCATCGCTATCGCCAACTCCAGCAACACGGCGGTAGTCGGCACGAATGGGGTGATCGCCCCTCCGTTGGTTGAGACCAATGTTAACCTTGTGTTCACGGTGACGAGAATATCCAACGACATGAGCGCGAATACGGGGACGATCATGGTAAAGGTACCTGCGCATGTCCCTACGGTCGAGGAGGTCGCGGCGGGGATTACGAGCGTGATCGCGCCGGCGGTGAACGCGACGAGCTTGACGATGCCGACGGTCCCGGATGGGTATACCATCGCGATCTTCAGCTCCAGCAACACAGTGGTCGTCAGCACGTACGGTGTGATCTCTCCGCCGTCAGGGACAGTCAGCGTTGATCTTGTGTTCACGGTGACGAGGAAATCCGACAGCAAGAAAGCGAATACAGGTACGCTTACGGTATCGGTGCCTGCGTATGTTGCCACTACATCGAGAACGGGTGTGAATGTCGCCCTGGCTGGTACGGCAAGCGCCTCATCGACAACCGGCAATTTTTCTATATCAAGTATTAACAATGGAGATATTCTGGGATCGAGATGGGGGAATGAGGGTGGCGGATGGAACGATGATACCTTAGGTGTTTTTCCGGATTGGGTGCAAATTGAATTCAACGAAAGCAAGACGATTAACGAAATTGATGTATTCACCATCCAGGATAGCTTCGGCAATCCAAATGAGCCGACAGCCTCAATGACTTTCAGCCAATACGGAATTGTCGATTTTACCGTTCAGTATTGGGACGGATCGGCTTGGGTTACTGTGATTAACGGTGATGTAACCGGGAATAACTATGTTTGGAGGCAATTCTCCTTCTCGCCTGTTGTAACAAGTAAATTTAAGGTCACTATCAACAAAGCGATAGACGGCTTTAGCAGAATCATTGAAGTTGAAGCTTGGAGCCCGACAACGTCGTAGCCAACATTAGCGCCAATTCGCAAGCGATCGCCGCTCAATTAAGAACCCCCTATCCGACAACCGGATTCAGGGGGTTTACTATTTCCCGCATGCGGATTCGACGTTTCCAACATATTGGAAGAAAAATACGAATAGTATCGATAGAGTAAGGGCATGTCTGATCGACCCATGAAAGGCGTAAGGGGGAAATTATACAAATGAATGATGCAAATCCAGTTGCTGCTATTCTGGGAATCGGCACTGCGGTGCCGGATTATCGCCTTGATCAAGCGGATACGGCGCAAAGGTTAACTCACGCTCTGAGGGATCATCCTGATTCTGCGCGCTGGGCCAAACGAATATTCAAGCAATGCGGGGTGGAAACCCGTTACACTTGCGAACCGAACTTGCTGGAGTCCGCCGAAAATTGCCGCTATTTTTCCCAGGAATCCAATCAGCCTGTTCCTACGACCGCCGATCGTATGGCGACCTATAAGCGGGAGGCCGTACCCTTGGGGCTGAAAGCGGCAAGAAGAGCTCTGCGGGATGGACAAGTGGACCTATCGGAGATCACGCATCTGATCACGGTCAGTTGTACAGGGCAGTTTCTTCCGGGAATGGATGCCGTCTTGACTCAACAGCTAGGGCTGCAAGCTGCGGTCAATCGGATTCCGCTGAATTTCCTCGGCTGCGCCGCCGGACTGAAAGCTGTCTGCCTCTCCCGTCAAATCGTGGCGGTTCCGCCGGGACCGGCCATCAGTCTCGCTGTCGATCCATTTTCCAATTGGGAAATGTTCATTCCGTCCTCCTGCCGGACTCTGCCGAAGAAATGGTGTGGGAGGTAGGGAATTATGGCTTTGATCTGTATTTGTCCACGAATATCCCCAAACTGATCGGCCAATTTATTCCGGAACAAATGGAGCGCCTGATCGACGGGGGACCCAAGCCCCAACTATGGGCGATTCATCCCGGGGGCAAAGGAATTATCGACACGCTGGAAGACATGTACGAGCTAACGGAGGATCAGACGCGGCCCAGCCGCACCGTCCTGCGCAACTTTGGAAATATGTCCTCGGCCACCCTGTTGTTCGTCCTTCACGAGATGAGGCGAGAGCTCGAAAGCCGCAGCCACGGGCCGACAACCGGTGTTGCCCTGGCGTTCGGGCCGGGTCTTACGTTTGAAATGATCCGGATCGGTTACCTTCCCTCGGCCATGGGGCAAGTCCAACCCGCTGATGAAGTCCATGTTTAAGGTGTTCAAGAAGACGTTCAAGCAGCGAGCCACAGAGCCCGAGTTGATGGATGACTTCTCGACAGGGGGACCCGAGCTTCGGGAAGCGTTGCGGCATCTTCGCAGGCTGAACCGGATTTTCGGCGCGGCTGCGCCTACCCTTTATGGAGTGCGGCAGTTATGGAAGGAAGCGGACAAGCCGCAGCGCCTCTCCGTTCTGGATATCGGCTCCGGGTCCGGCGATGTGAATCGGCGCCTGCTGCGATGGGCGGACGAGCACCGGATCGAGCTCATGATTACGTTGGCGGATGTTACCGAAGAAGCTTGCGAAGAAGCCAGGCTTCTATACGACAACGAGCCGCGAATCCAGGTGATACGCGCGAGCTTGTATGAGCTCCCGGAAGGCTGCGCGGATGTAGTCACCGGGACGCAGTTTGTTCATCATTTTGCACCCAATGAGCTTCCCAAGGTTGTCCAACGCATGATGGAGTCGTCCCGAATCGGCGTCGTCATCAACGATATCCATCGTCACTGGATTCCTTGGGCCGCCGTGTGGCTGGTCGCGCGCATGGTATCCAACAACCGGTATATCGTCAACGATGGCCCTCTGTCCGTGGCGAAAGGGTTTCGTTCGAAAGATTGGGACAATCTCGGGAAAGCGTTGGGCGGATCGGAACTGTTCTATGCCTGGAGGCCGTTGTTCCGCTATGCGGTCGTCATCAGGCCAAGCAAGCTCAGTCCAAATCATCGGAGTTGATTGGGATGAATCGCATTCTGGATGCGGTCGTTCTTGGCGCGGGGATCGCCGGCAGCAGTTTGGCCAAGTCGCTGGCGGATCGCGGTTGGGAAACCGCGTTATTCGACCGCAAGACGTTCCCGCGGCATAAAGTTTGCGGCGAATTTCTTTCGCCTGAATCCCAAAGTACGCTGAATGCGTTTGGCATGCACGAGCTTGTGGAATCGCTGCAGCCTGCGACGATTCATCGAGCTCGCCTGATCTTCAACTATGGAAAAGCGTTGGACATTCCGTTACCCGGCGTGGCATGGGGAATCAGCCGGTATTCGCTGGATTTCGCGCTCCATGGCGCGGCGTTAAACTCGGGAGTGCATGTGCAGACCGCAACCACAGTGACGAACGTGGTCCCTAATGAACAAGGATACGCGATTGTGACACGGCAGGGGGAGGACACAATAACGTATCAGGCGCGAGCGGTGATTGCCGCTTGGGGCGCCAATGGCCGTTCCGTGCTTTCCGGTAATCGTCCCCATGGGATCGTGAACAATACGTATGTTGGCGTAAAATCCCATTATCGGGGGATCGAAATGGAGCCCGTTGTGGAGCTCTATTTCTTCGACGGCGGCTATGTAGGCGTTTCCCCCGTTGAAGGGGGAAACGTGAATGTGGCGGCGCTGCTGAACCGGAAAGCGTTCCGGGACCATGAACAACATGAAAAGACGATTCCAGGATGGATCGACGCCGCTTGCCGCAGGAACCCGAGGCTGGGTCGGAGGCTGGCCAACGCCGCTCCGGTCCCCGGCACTCAGGCGGCCGTTGCCCCGGTGGAGCTTACCCGCAAGCTGCTGGCCTGGGATGTCATTCCCCACATAGGGGATGCCGCAATCATGATCCCGCCCCTCTGCGGAGACGGGATGTCCATGGCGCTTCGTTCCGCCCGATTGTGCGCCCCCCTTGCGGATCGTTATTTGCGCGGGGAGATTTCTCTCGCGAGGTGGCAGCAGGAGTATTCGCTGTCCATCAAGCGGGAATTCAAGGCCCCCCTGCAGTGGGGGCGTCTTCTGCAATGGCTGTCGGGAGTGCCCCTGGCGCCCCGGATTCTTTTAAGCGCGGCCCAAATCGCTCCGAGCCTCGCCAATAGTTGGTTTCAAGCAACGAGGTTGAAACCATGATCCTCCAGAAGCTCGCCCTCGTCTCCCTTCGATATCCCAAAGCCATCATCGTGGTTTGGACGTTGTTCTTGATCGGTTTTGGATTGTTCGCCCCCAAGCTGCCGACGGTACTTAAGGATCATGGCCTAACGCCGAACGGCGACCATGCCCAAGTTGAGCGAATCTTGTCCTCCGATTTCCACATCCCTAAGGATCCAGTCATTCTTTTGTTCGAGAAAAATGATTCCGTCTCCCCCGATCGATTCCGGCAATTCATCCGGCAAACTTTGTCTTCTCTGCAGGGAGTCGGCGGCCTGAGTGCCATCGTTTCCCCGTTGGACAGGGAAGGCATGATCAACGGGAATTTCGCCTATGCGCTGCTTGCTTTTCAACAAAACGCCCATGAAATGAAGCCGGTGCTGGAAGAAATCCAACGACTCCTGCCGAACAATCGGGAGATCGCGGTGAACTTGACGGGTAAATCCGTCGTTCAAGCCGATGTCAATCGGGCAAGCCGCAACGATCTGGGAAAAGCCGAACGAATAGGCATACCCGCCGCCTTCCTCATTCTATGGCTGGCTTTCGGGGGGATCGTGGCTGCACTGATTCCGATTGTCGTTGGGGTGATCGGGGTGACCGGCACGATGGGCATGATGTATTGGCTGGGGACCCGAATCGAGTTGTCCAACTTTGTGCTGAATGTGATTCCTATGGTCGGACTTGCTTTAAGTATTGATTTTGCTTTAATGCTGGTTAGCCGGTTTCAAGAGGAGTTAAGTAGAGAGTCGGCGGTACAAGCTTTGATGACAACGATGAACACCGCAGGGAGAGCCGTCCTGTTCTCCAGCGTCTGTGTCTTTCTTGGTTTAATGGGAATTTTGTTTATTCCGCTTCCGATGTTTTCTTCGATTGCGATCGGCGCCATGACGGTATTGACGGTTTCGGTAGGGCTGACCTTAACCTTGGTTCCGGCTCTATTATGTGTACTATGGCCTGCCCTTCGGGCGAAGAGCAAGAGGCTGTCCCGGGGGGAAGCAGGGGGGATCTGGTACTCCTTGTCTCTCTATGTGATCAGAAGACCCGTCCGCATGGGGCTGCTTGCTTCGTTCTTGTTGATTCTCTGTCTTTTACCTCTTCACAAGATGACATTCACGGTTCCGGATGCCACTTCCTTGCCCCAACACTATCCGTCCAGAATCGCTTTCGAAGCTTATCAAACCCATTTTAGCTCCCGAACGAGTTCACCGGTTACTATTGTCACCCAAGGGAAAATACGCGATTTCACGAAAGAGGATTGGTTGAGCGCCCTTGCGCTTGTCCGGCGATTGAACAACGATCCGAGCGTGCAGAGGGTGGATAAGGTTTTATCGGGGTCGAGACTGCTTATCCGCGCTACTTTAGAGGGGGAGCCTTCGTCCAGCCAAGTGAGGGATTGGCTCAGGACTTGGGAGCAAGAGGGGAATTCCTCGGCTCTTCCCTTTCTGTTGGGAGGCGAAGCGAAGTACCAGCAGGAAGTTTTCGATGACATTTTTCACAATCTTAAGTACGTGCTTCTATTTATATTCGTTTCCAATTATGTGGTGCTGTTCATGGCATTTCGTTCCCTTATCATCCCGTTAAAAACGATCCTGATGAATCTCTTGAGCCTCGGGGCGTCTTTCGGTGTCCTGGCTTGGATCTTCGATGGGGGGCATCTGGGAATGGAACCGAACCGCATCGCGATTATGATTCCTGTCTTTATTTTCGGGCTCGTATTCGGGATCAGTATGGATTACGGGGTGTTCCTGCTCTCGCGGGTTTTCGAGGTGTATCAACGAACGCAAAATAATCGTCGCGCGGTGCTGGAAGGGTTGACCTCCATCAGCAGAATGATTAATTCTGCGGCGGCGATCATGATTGCGGTCACGGTTCCGTTTGCCTTCGGGGAAGTAGTCTGGGTGAAGCAACTGGGGGTTGGCATTGCCGCGGCGATCTTTATAGATGCCACCATTATAAGAATGGTGCTGGTCCCGTCGTTACTGAGAATGCTGGGCAGATGGAATTGGTGGGCGCCGGGCCGGTTTAGTAAACGATAGAATAAAAGTGGTTTCCTTAGGATTGGATGTAAAGGTGATATCCCCGTTGTTTTTGTCCATAATTTGCTTGCAAATCGTGAGCCCAAGGCCGGTTCCATCCATCTTGCTCGTCACAAACGGGGTGAAAATCGTCTCCTTCACTTCTTCGGGAATTTCCGGACCGTTGTTCGTCATGCTTAAATAATAAGCAGCTTCGTCCTCGTAACAGCGTATTCTGATCTTTTTCGGAAGAGGAGTCGTTGATAAAGCGTCGATGCTGTTATTTAACAGGTTGGACAACACCTGCTGCAGGGCCACTTTCTGCACCAGGAGAGAAATATCGCTTTCGGGCGATATTTTCAGGTTAATATTTTCGCTGACCAGGCGCGGCTGAATCATGGATAGGACGGAATCCACAAGCTGTCGGGTTGTGATATTCACGAACGGTTCGTCAATAATCCGTTTTTTGGAGAAGCTCAGGAACCCTGTAATTTGCATCTGGAAATTTTCGAACTCGCTCTGAATAACGTCGATATATTTTTCTACCTTGATTAAAGAATCGGGGGGAAGGTTGGATCGAATCAGCTTCAAAAAACCGCCGATGGCTGTTAAAGGATTTCTCAGTTCATGGGCCATACTTGCCGCCATCTTGCCGATTAAATTCAAGCGATCGTCGTGCAGCTCGTTGATCTTCTGATCTTTCTCCGCAAGAACAGATTTCGTGAGGTTCCAGTACCCGTCGCATACCCATCGTTCAAAAGCATCGATTCGGGAATGAATCTGCATGATCCTAGGTAGCGGGACATCCGGCCTGGGATCCATCTGCAATAACGTTTCCTGAAGAGCTTCCCGCCAAAGGTGGGTGCTGTGCAACGAATGGACAAATGGAATGTTTTTCTTGGCCAATAATTGACACCATTGGGGGACTTGCTGCCGGATGGAATGCGTTTCCATCGGGATATCCAAGTCTAAGGTGAAGTCAAAATACAGAGCGCCGGTTTTGTGAAGTTCGGTTAAATCATAGATGCCCGGGTATTCCAGATCAAGCCGGGCCCACCACTTTTGGATGATTGTCTCCTTGTACCCATGCAGTAAACGAATAAATTTCTCTTGCTCGCACATTGGATGTCCCTCGCTTCGTGTCCTCGCTCCCGCTTCATTATATATTCTATGAACTCACTTTAAATCCTCCTTTGAATTGGCGAAATTCACACGTATCCGGTATGCTTGGATGAAACGGTTTTAGCGCCTGTTATGTGAAAGGAGTCAATACAATGAGGTTCCAATGGACAGCCATCGCGTCAGCCATCCTGGCACTTTCCCTCCTCGCCGGTTGCGACAAGGATGAGGCCGCCCCCAACGCCCCCAGCGCCCCTAAGGCACCTGAGAATCAGCAGCCGGAAGTGGTGGTGCCAGCTGACAATCGCACACTTTCCAGTTTGGATATGCTTACTAAGGGCTTTCCCAAATTTGTCGCCTTCCGGAATTCGGAAGCGTATTTTGACAGAGTTCGCCCTGCGGGCATGGTCGGGAATGAAGCGCTGTGGATGGACTATTTTTCGAAAAATTATGACGGGATCATCGGAAAGGTTCTTTTGGAGGAAAATCAGGATGTTGGCAAAAATTTGCCGGTGTTCGTGAAATACAAGGAGGAACATCCGGAGAAAACCGTGCTGCTGCATTTCAACGCCAGGGCCAAGAGAGTGAATCAGATGCTGAAGGATATGATGGACGGAACGTTCTTTCCGGGACATATTCTGTATCAGGAAGGCTCCAAGGGCGTCGGCGACATTGCGGAAGCGAAAGGTGAAACCACCCTCAAGGTGGAGGATGCGGACAAGTTTTTTCATATGAATTGGCGCGGAGCCAATATGACGTATCAAGGCGGACAATGGGCCTTTATCGTCAATCTGCTGCCTGACGGGAAGCCGGACTGGTACAGCGGCGAGTACGTGTATTTGACCGGTCACAATATCGAGGACAATACTTTACAGGCAAAAAGAGGGTTGTACGGGACGCCGGTTAGAAGCTTCAAAGCCGGACAATATGTGATTTTGCCCTGCGAAGGCGGGTCTTCGGTGGGAGATGACGATTTTAACTTCGTGTACAATTACTCGGTCGACGGTCCCAAGGATAAGAGTGGGCGGAATGGGATCGACGCCTTGGTTGATTTTCTGGGGAAGCATTTCGAAACGGATTTAAAGGTGTTTGACGGGATTGCGATGGACGTGCTTCAAGTGCATGAATTTACGTCGGTCGATGCCGACGGCGATCTGGTGGCCGAGAGCGGGCTAGGGATGCCCAATGTTGAGCTTCGCAAGGGACTCTATGAGTTCGCCAAAAAACTACGGCAGCGGCTCGGTCCCGACAAGCTGATCACGGTGGACGGGCAGGATATGAGCGATTACGTTAATGTGGGCAGCTATTTCAATGGGATGGAGAGCGAGGGCTGGCCGTTTCACCAAGACCTGGAAGTCAGCGAATGGTCTTCGGGCCTGAACCGAACTCTCTATTATCAAGGGGACAATGTAACCCAACCGCGGTTTACTTATTTTGTAAGCAAGATGAACTCGGATGTCGATCGGAATAAAATGTATCAGCCGTCCGATTACTGGCGCTTGTTCAATGCGGCCGCGGCGGTTACGAAGAGTGTCGTGGCCGTCAGTTCGCCGTGGAAGCAGGAGGATCGGAGCGCGAAGCCGCCGGATAAAATGTTTGACGAGTTGGTAAAAGGGGCGGAAAATGTCGAAGGAGGCTGGCTGGGGCAGCCGATCGGGCCGTTGGTCAGGCTGGCGGCATCGACGCCGGATTTGTTGGAGGGCCAGGGAGTCGAGATGAGCGACAGCTTTATCTCGATGTTTTCGGGGGATCGTACAACCTTTGCAAAAAATGGGGGGCGCCTGGCCGTCTCTTCGCAGAAGGATGCAACGCTGTTCCGATTTGGTCCTGTGGACACGAAGGGGATGACGGATATCACCTTGTTCTTCACGATAAGCATGGATCCGGACAAGCGGTTGTACGACGATATGCGTTCCGAACTGATCATCAAAGCGTATGATCCTTCCGGCAAAGTCGTGGGTGGAGCCGAAACCGGAGGATTGGTAAGGAAAGGTCTCAGCGATTCGCCGATCGGCAAGGACGAGTTCGAGGTGGTCGTCAGTTACCGGGATCTGAAGGCGGACGAGTTGACGTTGGAATTTTCGACGACGAATAACTCAGTGATGTACCTCTCCAAAGTGACAGCCCACAACGCCCCGGATGCCGTTTATCGAGAGTTCGAGCACGGGCTGGTCATCGCGAATCCGTCCAGAAGCTCCGACTACACGTTCGATACGTCCAACCTTCCGGGCATGACCTCACCAGGTCGCAAGTATAAACGGATCCAAGGGACGCCGTATCGTGACGAAAAAGGCGTACTCAGGGACGATTCGGTGAAGGTGAATACCGGCCAGCCGGTCACGGCGCCGATTCAGTTAACCCATGATGCGCTGTTTCTTGATGTTACGGATTGAAAGAGGAAGGTTCGTCACGCCAAACGGAGGCGGCTCGAACTTTCCGGCAAGGCTTCCTTAGCCAAAATATACATAGCCGAGCTCCAGCCGAGCGGTGTGTTCGGGTTTGGTTTGGGCATCGACGCGTAATATAGCTCTGGAAGCACGCCTGGCGCAACCATCACGGCTTCCGTGCGCTCGATGTAATCCAGTGCCCGCTCTCGATTGCCAAGCTCAAGGTGACAAAGGGCAAGCCATGGAAGCCCGAACGTCCATTCCGCCTCACTGCCGGCATAGAAGGAGGGAGGATGACTGCGGCCGAACTCGGCCTCCTTCGTGCTGTAATAGCTGTCTCCTTCATAGCGGATCACCCCGCGTCTGCGAAGCAGGCGGCTCTCGACATCGGAAATCAGCATCTCGCCAAGCAAGCCGTTAAACAGCCGGTAAGGGTATATTAGACTCAACTGGGCCAGATCGGTCCGCTTCGTATCGCTCTCCCGGGGGAAGAGATTCAAAACAACTTCCAGCCCCCGCTCAATCAAACCGATTGGAATATGGACGACCTGCTCAACCGACTTAAGACCGGCGACGCAGGCGCCGACGGAAGAGACATGTACTTCCCGGTTTTCCTCCCACATGCCATTGTCGGGATCGTGCCAATATTCGACGCTTTGCAAATAATAGACAAGCTTCTGGAGCAACTGACGGTCATGATCGGAGCGAAACATACGTTTCCCGACTTTAAGTCCATTCCCAACGCCAAACAGAAAGGCTCCGATCATATCGTGCTGCGCATGGCCCCAGTTTTGCGTATGGATTTCCTTCAAATCCTCCGAATAACGGGCATGGATATATTCCCACTCCCAAACCGGTGTATGTTCCTTCAAGATATCCAGCTTCCACTCGTATTCGGCGAATAAATCCCAGAGACGATAGTAAGTTTGTTCATAATAATCGCATTGTTTATTCAGGTAGGGTAATGTCATATATACACAGT
>JAJFMO010000098.1 GCA_020697475.1 Paenibacillaceae bacterium
GCATCCCGACGCGATCATCAGCCTCTGCTGCGCAGATAACGGTCGGGCGCTTGCCGAAGAAATTTTCGGCAACCGGTTCGTTTGGGTGCCTTATGTACGACCCGGCTTTACACTCTCGAAGATGATAGCCGAAGGGGTGAGGAACAACCCGAATGCGGAGCTCGTCCTGATGGAGAAGCACGGCCTGGTCACCTGGGGCGATACGTCGGATGCTTGCTACCAACAGACAATTAACGTCATTAACGAAGCACAATCTTATATCGAGACAAAAATGTCCAAGCGCGAGTCGTTCGGGGGCTCTCTGTACGCTTCGCTTCCCTCTACGGAACGCCGTCGGCTGGTAGCCGAGACGATGCCGGCCATTCGCGGCGCCGTCTCCAAAGAGAAGCGAATGATTCTCGCTTTCGACGATGCCGAAGATGTGCTGGCGTTCGTGAACAGCAAAGACGCCAAGTCGCTGTCGCAAGTCGGCGCAGCCTGCCCGGATCATCTGGTACATACGAAGATGACGCCGCTGTTCATAGACTGGGATCCGTCAACCGCCGATGCGGAACAACTGCGGGAGCGTGTGCAAGCCGGAATCGCTGCGTACAAGGAGCAATATCGCGCGTACTTCGAGCGCAACAAGAACGAAGGCGACGTCATGTTCGAGCCGGCGCCGCGCGTCATCCTGATTCCCGGAATCGGCATGGTCAACACCGGCAAAAGCTTTGCGATGGCGCGGGTAAGCGGCGCTTTGTACCATCGGGCGATCGCAGTGATGGAAGGCGCGACAGCGCTCGGGCGATTCGTTTCGCTCAGCGAGAATGAGTCGTACAACGTCGAATATTGGCCGCTGGAGCTGTACAAGCTGACGCTGTCCCCGCCGGAAAGCGAATTTTCCCGCCAGGTGGCGTTCGTCACCGGAGGCGCAGGCGGCATCGGCAGCGAGACGTGCCGCAGGCTTGTTCGCGATGGCGCGCACGTTGTGCTCGCCGACCTCAACCTCGAAGGCGCGCAGAAGGTCGCGCAAGAAATCAACGACGCCTACGGCGAAGGCAGAGCGTTGGCGCTGAAGATGGACGTCACCAAGGAAGAGGACGTGCTGGCCGCATTCGCCGACACGGCGCTTGCTTACGGCGGACTGGATATTCTCGTGAATAACGCCGGGTTGGCCACCTCGAGTCCTTTTGACCAGACGTCGTTGAAAGAATGGAACTTGAACATGAACGTGCTTGGCACCGGATACTTCCTGGTCGCTCGTGAAGCGTTCCGGCTGATGAAATCTCAAGCAATTGGCGGCAACATGGTATTCATCGGTTCGAAAAACTCGGTGTACGCAGGCAAGAACGCCTCCGCTTACAGTGCGGCCAAAGCGCTTGAAGCCCATTTGGCGCGCTGCATCGCCGCAGAAGGCGGAGAGCTTGGCATTCGCGTCAACACGATCCTGCCGGATGCGATTCTGCAAGGGTCGCAAATTTGGAACTCCAGCTGGCGCAACGAGCGGGCGGCGGCTTACGGTATCGAGCCTGATCAGCTTGAAGAATATTATCGCAAGCGGACGACGCTGCTCGTCAACATCTATCCGAAGGACATCGCCGAAGGGGTTGCGTTCTTCGCTTCAAGCAAGGCGGCGAAGACGACCGGCTGCATGCTGACGATCGACGGCGGGGTTGCAGCGGCATTTACGAGATAAGTTGTTTCATTCATTTTTTACCATATATTAAATGAGAGGATGAACCGGACATGTCGGACAAAGCATATGCGGTATTCGAGGAGCAGCAGCAAGCAAGAGGAATCGACTTGAATCAAGTGAGGGCGAAACTGAAGGCGTTGAAAGTGGAGACACCGTCGTGGGGCTACGGAGATTCGGGTACCCGTTTCAAAGTGTTCAAAAAGAACGGAGTGCCGCGCAACGCGTTCGAAAAATTTGAAGACGCCGCGCAAGTGCAAAAAGTGACGGGCTTGGCGCCGTCCGTAGCTATTCATATCCCCTGGGATAAAGTCGACGATTACGGCAAATTGCGTTCCCATGCGGAAAGCCTCGGAATGTCGATTGGCGCAATCAACCCGAACTTGTTTCAGGAAGACGAATACATGCTGGGCAGTGTGACGAATGCCGACCCGGCGATCCGCCGCAAAGCCACCGATCATCTGCTGGAGTGCGTGGAAATCGCAAGACAGACGGGCTCGCGTGATTTAAGCCTGTGGTTCGCCGATGGAACGAACTACCCCGGTCAAGGGGACATTCGCAACCGCAAGCGCTGGATGCAAGAGGCGCTCACCGAGATGTACAAGGCGATGTCGCCGAACATGCGGATGCTGATCGAGTACAAGTTTTTCGAGCCGGGATTTTATCATACCGATCTGGCCGATTGGGGCATGGCGTACAACCTGGCGCAGCAACTGGGGCCGCAAGCGCAAGTGCTGGTCGACACCGGACATCACGCGCAAGGGACGAACGTCGAGCATATCGTCGCCTATTTGATCGACGAGCAGCGGCTCGGCGGCTTCCACTTTAATTCGCGCAAATATGCGGATGACGATCTGATCGTCGGAGCCACAAACCCTTACGAATTGTTCCTGATTTTTTATCAAATTTTGGAGGCGCAGACGGATACCAATCGCGGTATTCTCGATACGGTCGACAACATCGCCTACATGATCGACCAATCGCACAATATCGAGGCGAAAATTCCGGCGATGATCCGCTCGCTCTTGAACGTGCATACCCAATATGCCAAGTCGTTGCTCGTTAATTTCGACGAAGTGCGCGCGGCACAGGAAGCGAACGATGTGTTGGCAGCGGAGGACGCGGTGCGCAAGGCGTACGAGTTCGATGTGAGCCCGCTGCTGATCGCCATTCGTGAAGAGCAGGGGCTGCCGGCCGATCCGATGAAAGCTTATTTGCAAAGCGGATACCAGGAGAAAATCGCTGCTCGCGGCAAAGGCGGTGCCAGCTGGTGAGCGTGCTCGCTTTCGATCTGGGGGCAAGCAGCGGCCGAGCGCTCATTGGCGAGCTCAAGGACGGCCGCATGACGGTGACAGAAATTCACCGTTTTCCGAACGATCCGGTACAGGCGGGGGGCCGCCTGTACTGGGATATTTTGCGCTTACTGCATGAGGTCAAGCAGGGGATCTTGAAAGCGCGGCTGGCCGGCTACGGTGACCTCCAAGGGATCGCCATCGACTCGTGGGCCGTCGACTTCGGCTTGATCGGGGCAAACGGCGAATTGCTGGCCAATCCGTACCACTATCGTGACCATCACACCGATCATATTATGGACGAAGTGCATGCGATGGTCGGCGGGCGGGCGGAATTGTTTTCGCGAACGGGAATTCAATTTCTTACGTTTAATAGCATTAATCAATTATTTGCGATGCGAAAAGCCGGCTCCCCGCTTCTGGATCAAGCGCAAGCATTACTGATGATTCCCGATTTGTTGGGCTACTTCCTGACTGGGGTACGGCAGAGCGAGTTTACAAACGCGACAACGACTCAGTTATTTAACCCGATTAATCAAAATTGGGATGACACGTTGATCGCCAAGCTGGGGTTGCCGCGTCGTCTGTTCACCGACGTCGTTCAACCGGGCACGATCGTTGGGCCATTGTTGCCGGACGTATGCGAGGAGCTCGGCGTTGGGCCGATTCCCTTCATCGCCACGACGGAGCATGACACAGGCGCGGCTGTTGCGGCGGTGCCGGCGGACTCCGGCGATTTCGCTTACCTGAGTTGCGGTACATGGTCGTTGCTCGGTACGGAGGTCGCGCAACCGGTGCTGAACGAGCGGGCGCTCGCCTTGAATTTCACCAACGAAGGCGGGTATGGAAACACATACCGTCTGCTGAAAAACATTATGGGTTTGTGGTTGATCCAGGAATGTTTGCGGATGTGGAAGAAGGAAGGCAACGAGCTGTCCTATGAGCAAATGGTCGCTCAGGCGGAACAGGCCGCGCCGTTTCGCTCGCTGATCGACCCTGACGACGCGGTGTTCCTGAATCCGGCCAACATGCCGCAGCAAATCCGAGAGTATTGCCGCAAAGCGGGCCAGCCCGTACCTGAGTCTGCTGGCGAGATCGTCCGTTGCGTGCTGGAAAGCCTGGCGCTGAAATATCGCTACGTGCTGGAATGCACTGAGCAACTGGCGGGCAAGCGCTTCGCCAAGCTGAACATGGTCGGCGGCGGCATCAACAACAAGCTGTTGTGCCAATTTACCGCCAACGCGATCGGACGCCCGGTGGAGGCCGGACCGACGGAAGGCAGCGGCATCGGCAACTTGCTCGTGCAATGGCTCGCCCTCGGGGAAATTGCCGACATTAAGCAAGCACGGGCGATCGTGCGTGACTCGTTCCCGCTTGACACCTACACCCCGCATGCTCAGGCCGAGTGGGATCGTGTATACACAGCTTGGCGGGAGAAGCTGGGCTTGTAGTTTCAGATAACATTTATGAAAGAGGAAACGTATGTTGGCAGCCGAACGATACGAGAAAATCGTGCAATTGATCAATGAGCGAGGTAGCATGAGAGTGAGTGAGCTGAGCGAGCAATGTCAGGTCACGGAAGAGACGATCCGTCGCGACCTCGACAAGCTTGAGCAAGCCGGCCGATTGCGGCGCAGTCACGGCGGGGCTGTCAGTGTCAAAGAACAGCAGGAGATCCCTTATACGGAGCGGGAAATCGCCCATGTTGCGGAGAAGAAAAAAATCGCCGAGGCCGCCGTACCTTTCATTCGTCCGAACGATCGCATCCTGCTGGACGCAAGTTCCACTGCCTGGTATATGGCCGCGCTCATTCCCGACATCCCGCTTACCGTGCTGACCAATTCGATCAAGGTAGCGTTCGAACTCGCCGGCAAAGAGAAAATCGAACTGATCTCCACGGGAGGCATTCTCGCTTCCCGATCTTTGTCTTATGTCGGTCCGTTGACGGAACGCTCACTCGACTTGTATCATGTGGACAAAGCGTTCCTTTCCTGCAAAGGGGTTCACCCCGAGCGGGGCCTAAGTGAATCGAACGAGCTGCAAGCCCGGATCAAACAGAAAATGATCGGAATGGCCGATCAGGTGTTTCTGTTGGCCGATTCAAGCAAGTTCGGTGTGCAGGCGTTGACGAACGTGGGCTCGCTGGATGAAATCCATGTAATGATTACCGACAGCGATGCTCCTCGGGAGTTCCTGGAGACGTTAGAGGGGCGAGGTATGGCCGTCATACGGGCCGATAAGTCATCTTCGGGAGGTGAAGCGTAAATTTCAATGGAAATTACACGAATCGTGCACCGCAAAAATTATGAGCAAATCACCGATGAAATCAAGCGGCATATTGTCAACGGGACACTCGCGCCCGGGCATAAATTGCCTTCCACCAAGCAATTGGCGGACGATTACGGGGTTGGCCGCTCGACAGTGCGGGAAGCGCTCAGCGCGCTGAAGGCGATGGGGCTGATCGACATTCGCCATGGAGAAGGTTGCTTCGTCCGGCGTGTGGAGGCACACGAAATCGGCTTGCCGGTGTTCAACTCGCTGTTGATCGACCGCGACACAGTGCTTGAATTGTTGGAAGCGCGTAAATCGCTGGAAGTGTCCAATGCAGTGCTCGCCGCAAGCAAGCGTTCCCCGGACGATCTGCGCAAGCTGGAGAGCATCCTGGACGAAATGGGGCGTTCCTTAGGCGACGAGAAGCAAAGCGAGCAGACGGATTTGCAGTTTCATCAAGCGCTCTCCGAAGCAACCGGCAACAGCATTATGCAGCAGCTGCTCAAGTCGATATCCGGCCAGATGGAGGCGGCGATTCGCGAGACGAGACGGCTGTGGATGTACTCGGACGCCTCGGTGGCCAAGCGGTTGTGGAAAGAGCATCGCGCGATTTTCGAAGCGGTGTCGGCGATGGATCCGAAGCTGGCCGAACGCCGAATGCGCACCCATCTCGATCATGTGGAAGAGGTTATTCGTCGGCATTTGCGTTAATTTTTGGGGAAAGAGATCTGATATCTGTTCACCTTACCTCGATGTGTCTTCATCTTAAGGAGGAAAATTCCAAAATGAAAGTATCCTTATTCATCACTTGTTTGAGCGATGCTATGTTCCCGCGGGTCGGCGAAGCAATGGCTCACTTGCTCGCCCGCCACGGCGTCAAGCTGGAGTTCCCGCAGACGCAGACGTGCTGCGGCCAGCCGGCGTTCAACAGCGGTTACTTCGACGAAGCGAGAGCATCCGCCCGCACGCTGCTCGAAGCGTTCGCGGACAGCGACTTCGTCATCTCGCCGTCCGGCTCATGCACCGGCATGATTCATCACTATTATCCAAAGCTGTTCGAACACGACCCCGTCCTGCTTGCCGAAGCCAATCGTCTCGTAGACAAAACATTCGAGTTTTCCCAATTTCTCGTGCAAGTGCTCGGGGTGACCGATGTCGGCGCCGTCTTCCCGTACAAGGTGACGTACCATCCGTCTTGCCACGGCAGCCGGCTGCTCGGTGTGAAGGAAGAGCCGCTCGCCTTGCTGAGCCATGTTCAAGGGCTCGAGCTCGTGCCGCTGCCGTTCGCGGAAGACTGCTGCGGCTTCGGTGGAACGTTCGCTGTCAAGATGTGCGACATCTCGGGAGCGATGGTGACGGAGAAAACCGATCATATTATCGAAACCGAAGCCGAAGTGCTGGTCAGCCTGGACATGGGCTGTCTGTTGAACATATCCGGGAATTTGCGCTATCGCGGCAATCCGGTACGGGCAATGCATTTGGCCGAACTGCTGTACGAGGGGGTGAAGGCGAATGTCCACGCATGACACTGGCCACTCTGCCGGCAGCACGGTGAAAGAACGGGCGAAAATCGCCCTAAACGACGAGTTTTTGGTTAACGCTGTTAAGTATACGACGGAAAAATTACGCTCAGGCAAGCATACCGCCACAGCCGATCACGGAGAGTGGGAAACGTGGAGGGAGCGCGGACGGCAAATTCGCCTCCATACAATCGCTCACCTCGACTATTACTTGACGCAGTTCGCCCGCAACGCACGCGCCCAAGGGGTGCATGTCCATTTTGCGGCGACGGCGCAGGAGGCAGTCGACTTGACGATGGCGATAGCCAAGCACAAACAGGCGAAGACGGTCGTCAAGTCGAAGTCGATGGTGTCCGAGGAACTGCACATCAACAAGGCGTTCGAAGAACTCGGAATCGAATCCATCGAGACCGACCTGGGAGAGTACATCATCCAATTGGCTGATGAAACCCCATCGCATATCATCATTCCCGCCATCCATAAGAACCGCTACCAAATCGCCGATTTGTTGTCCAAGGAAGCCGGGGAGACGCTGGCTCCAGATACGAAAATTTTGGCCGGATTCGCCCGCCGCAAGCTGCGTGAGAAGTTCCTCGAAGCGGACATCGGCATGACCGGCTGCAACTTCGCCATCGCCTCGACCGGTTCGATCGTTATTTTCGAAAATGAAGGCAACGCCCGCATGGTCAGCACCGTGCCGAAAACGCAAATTACACTGATGGGCATGGAACGGATCATTCCGACATGGGACGACCTCGAAGTCATGTCGACGTTGCTGCCGCGTTCGGCGACCGGCCAGAAGCTCACGGTTTACATGTCCGGCATAACCGGTCCGCGCCGCGAAGCTGATGGGGACGGCCCGGAAGAGATGCACGTCATCATCATCGACAACGGCCGCTCCCAGCAGCTCGGCGACCCGGAGTTCCAGGAGCTGCTCAACTGCATCCGTTGCGGCGCTTGCTTGAACGTCTGCCCCGTGTATCGCCACATTGGCGGCCACTCCTACGGCGGCACCTACAGCGGGCCGATCGGCGCCGTGCTCACCCCAGCGCTGAAGGGCAACGTCGCGGAATGGGACGACATCGCCAACGCCTCCAGCCTGTGCGGCGCCTGCTGGGAAGCGTGCCCGGTGAAAATTCCGCTGCACGACATGCTCATTTACTTGCGGCGGCGCAAAGTGGAAAGCGGCTATACGGCGGCTGACGAGAAACTCGGCATGAAGGGCTTCCGCTACGTCATGTCCGATCATCGCAAACTAAAGCTGGCGCTGCGCGCAGGCAAACTCGGACAAAAGTTTCTCGTCCGCGACGGCTTTATCAAAGCGCGCATCGGCCCGCTGAAAGGGTGGAACGCCTATCGCCAAGTGCCCGCACTGCCGTCCAAATCGTTCCGCGATTCGTGGAAGCATCTTGACCAGGAACTGGAGCAGGAAGTCGGCGCCAAGCAATCCGAGGCGGAGCGCAAGATGCGGGAGTATCTCGAACGGCGCGGACCGAGCCATAACGGCCATTCGGAGTCACATACATCGCCATCTGGCACTCACGGAAATCAAGGAGGTCAACCCCATGAGTAAATCCGACCCGCAATTTTTGGCCGAACTGCAAGAGCAGGCGTTGCAAGCCCAAGATCGGTTCATGCAAAATATCGCCACACGGCTGCGCCGCCCGCTTGTCACAGAGCCACCGATGCACCCGTTCCAAGGACCTCCCGAATACTGGGATCATTTTACACTCGAACCGGAACAGCGCATCGCCTTATTTATGGAAAATTGGGGCAAAGTCGGCGGACACGCTCGGCGCCTCGCGTCGATGGAAGAGGCGAAGACGTTCATCATCAACCAGGCTCGGGAGATGAAGGCGAAATACCTGATCCGCCAAAATCAACCGGAGCTCGCTCAACTTGGCCTTGAAGACGCGCTCCCCGAAGCACACATTTCCTCTTGGGACAGCAGCGACCCCGACGAGATGAAGCGCATCGCCGCCGGAGCGGACATCGGCCTCCTCATTGCCGACCATGCCGCCGCCTATACCGGCTCGATCGTTGTCAAGTCAGCCGGCATGCAAGGGCGCACTGTCAGCTTGCTGCCTACCGCGATGTTCGCGCTCATTCCGGCGGAGCGTCTCGCCACCCGGCTCGGCGAAATTTTGCCGCAGTTCGACAACGCCTCTCCGAGCGGCATGCCGGCAGGAATCCACGTTATCTCCGGCCCGAGTCGCTCCGCGGACATCGAGAA
>JAJFMO010000099.1 GCA_020697475.1 Paenibacillaceae bacterium
TTTACAAAAATAAAATGGTCGCCATGCTGCCGCAATGGTTGAATTCGGTGCTGGGCAATGTGGCCGATCCTTCAGTTGATGGGATGCGATGGGATCTCGTCTCCCAACCGAACTTCAAGGAAGCGGTTGGGACAGGGCGCGAAATCGATGCGCATCTGCTGATGTTGTCCAATTTGAGCAAGCATCCGGAGCAAGCGTTCCAGGTCATGTCCGTCATTGCGAGCGATGAGGTTCAACTGGATGTCAGCCGCAACGGAAGAATCAGCATATTGATCAGCCCGCAAATGCAGACGGAATATGCGGCGAATTTGCCCCAGTTCAAGGGGAAGAACATTGCCGGTATATTTAAGGCGAAGCCGCGTGAAACCCACACGCCTTTATCCGATTTCGATCACGTGGTTTCGGATACGATCAACGATTCCGCGGCGGAATTGGCCTCAGGCGGGAAGGACGTAAATACAATCTTGAGAGAAACTGAAGAAAAAGCCAACGCAGCACTTGCCGAAGCCAAGTGACTGTGGCTTAATTTTATTAATAATTCCAAGAGGTGACCTATGCAAACACTTGAATTCCCTAAACGCACCATTCATCTGGATTTTCACACCGGTCCTAACGTACCTGACGTAGGGGTGAACTTCGATCCCGAGCAATTCGCAGACACGTTCAAACGGGCACATGTGGATAGCGTCACTGTATTCGCGATGTGCCACCACGGCCATTTATATTACGATACGGATCATCCCGCGCGTCATCCCGGTCTGTCCCGCGACCTGGACTTGTTGGGGAGTCAAATCGACGCTCTCCACAAAGTCGGCATCCGCGCCCCGATCTATATCAGCGTGCAATGCAACGAATACGCGGCCAACGTACATCCGGAATGGATTGCGCTAAACAACGAGCTCCAACAGGTGAAGCGTTCCAAGCAGGGGTTGTCCGCCTTTACGCCAGGCTGGCAAATTCTCGATATGTCGAGCCCTTATCAAGATTTTCTGGCCGACATTTTGGACGAAGTGTTGAATAAATACGCCCCGGTCGACGGGATTTTCATGGATATGTGCTGGGATCAGCAGAGCTGTTCCAAGTGGGCGATTGACGGGATGGTCCGCCAGGGCTTCGACCCGCGCAAGAAGGATGACCGGGCGCGATATGCACGGGTTGTCGTTCACCAATATATGCAACGGTATCGGGATATGGTGGAGGAGGCGCAGCGCAAACATAAGCCTGCAGGGATTTGGTTCAACAGCCGTCCGAAGACCAATCTTTACGAGGAGAAAAAGTTTCTGCGCCACGTGGAGATCGAAGCGCTCCCGACCGGCGGCTGGGGATATGCGTATTTCCCTTATGTGGCTCGATTCGTTCGCCCGCTCGGCCTGCCGACATTGAGCCATACCGGTCGTTTCTTCAAGAGTTGGGGAGACAACTCCTCGCTGAAGCCTGAGATGGCGTTGATGTACGAGTGTTGCCAAATATTAAGCCAAGGCTTGACCAATGGGGTGGGCGATTTGCTGCACCCGCGCGGAGTCCCGAACTCCAGCGTTTACGAGCTCATCGGCAAAGTCTACCGGCATATCGCCGCATGCGAGCCCTATGTGGAAGGCGGCAAATTGGTCAGTCAGATCGCCTTGATCGTCGATACTCAGCTCGGAGACAGGCCCGGGCCGTCCGGCATCGGCGTGGTCCGTGCGCTCCAGCAGCTGCGCCAGCAGTTTGATATTTTGCCGCCGCAATCGGATTTGAGCGGTTATGAGCTGGTTATCGTTCCGGAAATGACTCCGGTCGACGCGCCGCTGAAGGCAAATTTGGAAGGCTATCTGAAGTCCGGCGGATCATTGGTCTTATGCGGGCCCGCAGCGCTGGATGCAGACGGCCAACCGGTGCTGGAAGCGCAAGGGATCGAGACGCATGGCATGAGCCCGTACAGCCACACGTTCCTTCATGCTGCAAGCGAGGTGTCGCAAGGATTAGCCGACTACGGCTATGTCATGTATGAGCCCGGATTCCGCATGACGCCCAATGCGGGAGCGGAATCGTTGGTTGCCGTTGGCGAACCGTATTTCCAAAGGGACTTCGATCATTTCTCCGGCCACGAATATACTCCGGAAGATCGGATCTCCCCGTATGCCGCAGCAGTCAAGAACGGGCGGGTGATCACCTTCTCGGCGCCGATTCTGGAAGCTTATGGCAAGCACGCTTCGCCGAACTATCGTATTTTGCTCGGCAATTGCCTCAACTTGTTGCTGCCCGAGCCGCTGATCAAGGATGAGGGGCCGAGCAAACTGGAGACAACCGTCGTCAAGACGGATCGTTCAACTGTCGTGCATTTGCTGTCCTTCTGCCCGGAACGGCGGGCCGACAATATGGACATTGTGGAAGATCCGTTCCCAATCGTGGATATGCCGATCGCGGTGAAGGCGGATCTTAAGCCGCAGCGCGTATTTTTGGCGCCTGACGAGCAGGATTTGGACTTCGAGTATCGAAACGGTTATGTGCATACCCGAATTACATTCACGACAGGGCATGCGATGCTGGTGATCGAACACTAAGATGGGAGGCGGGTATATGCGGAACAAGCCGAACATAATATTCATGCTGTGCGACGATTTGGGATTCGGCGACGTCGGTTGCTACAACAAGGAGTCGAAAATCGGCACCCCTTTCCTCGACCGAATGGCCGAAGAAGGGATGAAGTTTACCGACGCCCACACGAGCTCCTCGGTCTGTACTCCGGCGCGATATGCGGCGTTGACCGGACGGTACTGTTGGCGGGGCCGGCTGAAGAGCGGGGTGCTGCTCGGATACGATACCGATTTGATCGAGCCGGATCGGTTGACCGTACCCAAGCTGCTGAAGAAGGCGGGGTACACAACCGCTTGCATCGGCAAGTGGCATCTCGGCATGGGCTTTCCGACGACGGACGGTACCCCGCCGAATACGAACGAAGGGGACACGATCGATTGGCGGGGCGATATCAGCGGCGGGCCGCTAGGCGCGGGATTCGACTCGTACTTCGGGATTAGCGCGTCGCTGGACATGCCGCCATATGTCTATATCCGCAACAATCGATTCACGGAAGTACCCTTGCGTAAACGGGAGAAAGATTCGCGCCGTTACTACCGCAATCGCGCCGGGTGGATCGCCCCGGGCTTCCAAGACGAGAACGTGCTGCCGGATTTAGCCGGCGAAGCGGTGCGATATATCGAAGAGCACAGCGGATCGGAACAACCGTTCTTCCTGTACTTCCCGGTGAATTCGCCCCATACTCCGATCATTCCGTCGGCGGAATTCCAGGATAGCGGGAGTGCGGGCGCGTACGGGGACTTTGTCCGGCAAACCGATGCGGTAGCCGGACAAATCGTGGAAACGGTCGAACGTTGCGGTCTTGCCGAAGATACGTTGTTCATCTTCAGCAGCGACAACGGGGCGGAAACCGTCGTCATGCACCTTGAGGACGATTACAGCCATCAACCGTCCGGACATTTGAAAGGGATGAAGCGCGATCTGTGGGACGGCGGGCACCGGATGCCTTTTCTATGCCAATGGAAGGGGACGATCGCCTCGGGTTCCGTCTGCGAACGACCGGTCTGCTTGAGCGATCTTATGGCCACGTTCGCGGAGTTGGCGGGGCTAACGCTGCCGGACAATGCCGGGGAAGACAGCATCAGCTTTGCCAAGCTGCTGACTCAACCGGATTATGACCATGCCCGACCGCCGATCATCCATCATTCCTCCGACGGCAGCTTGGCGATCCGTTCCGGCCGTTGGAAATATATCGATTGCCGAGGCTCCGGCGGCAACAAGTATGATCGAGAGGAATGGAAACAGACGGACGATTATCCCGGCCAGTTGTACGATATGGAAGCGGACGTCTCTGAGCGGAATAATCTTTATGGCACTCATCCGGACAAAGTGGCGGAATTGAAAGGCACGTTGGAGCATCTACAGGCAGTCGGCCGCAGCAGATCGCTTTAGCTTATCATCACCATTCGGGGGATACCCGACATACCGAAGGACTTGTGTAGGGGGTAGACATGGTGGCTTCAACAACCCAACGAAACCGGCCAAATTTATTGTATATTCACTCCGACCAGCATAACCCGTTCGTGACCGGCTGTTACGGCGATCCCTTGGTGCGAACGCCGAATCTCGACAGGCTGGCTGCGAACGGGATTGTTTTCGACAACGTTTACTGTCCCTCGCCGATCTGCTTGCCGTCGCGCATGGCGACGTTGACCGGGCATTATCCGCATCAATTGGGCACGTGGGTGAATGCGGATATACTGAGCTCGAGCATCCCGACGATGGCTCATGCCATGGGGGCGGCGGGCTATAAGCCGGTCCTGATCGGCCGTATGCATTCCATCGGACCGGACCAGCTTCGCGGCTACTCCGAGCGATACTTAGGCGATCACAGGCCCAATTTTATGGGAGGGACGCCGGTCGATCACGGCGATTTCGAAGGAACCCAAGATCCGACGCGGGTCAGTTTGGAGAAATCGGGATCCGGGCAAAGCGCGTATCAAGTGATGGACGAGCATTCGGCGGCCAAGGCGGTCGAGGTGCTGAACGGAATCGGCCTGAAACGGAAATTCGGTTTGAACGACGAGCCGTTCAGTCTTACCGTCGGGTTGATGCTGCCTCACCAACCGTTTATCGCCCGCGAAGAAGATTACGAGATTTATAGAGGTAAAGTGCCGCCACCCCGGAACCCGGAGCCGTATTCGGATCGCCTTCATCCGCGAATTAAGCAATGGCGCGAGCTGACCGGAATCACCGATGTGACGCAAGCCGAGACGAATCGTGCCCGCACCGCTTATTGGGCGCTTGTCGATCGATTGGACAAGATGATCGGGCAAATTTTGGACGCTTTGTACAAAAACGGGTTGGCCGAAAATACGCTCATTATTTACAGCTCCGACCACGGGGAACAACTGGGAGAGCACGGCTTGTGGTGGAAGCATACGTTTTATGAATCGTCGGTTCGCATTCCGCTCATCGTCAGTTGGCCTGGAGTCATTCCGGCCGGTGAGCGGAGATCGAATGTCGTCAGCTCGCTCGACATGACCGCGACGATGCTGGATGCGCTGGGAGCGCCTGCTTTGCCCGGGTCGAGCGGGCGCAGCTTGCTGAGGCTGATGAGGGAGCCGGACGGCGAAGTCGCCTGGAATAATGAAGCATTTTCCGAATATTGTTCGGATAACGGGTACCTTCACCGGATGATTCGCCGCGACGAATGGAAGCTGAATTTTTATTACGGGCTGGAGCCGCAGCTGTTTAACTTGCGCGAAGATCCGCATGAGCTGCACGATCGGGCCGCCGATCCGGCTTGCCAGAAGCTGCGTGAAGAGTTGACCGCACGGGTGCTGGACGGATGGAACCCTGAAGAAATCTCCACAAGGATGGCCGTTAACCGCAACCGGAATCGCATCCTGTACGAATGGGCCAGAGAGACGAAACCGGAGGATCGCTATCGGTGGCCGCTCAGTAAGGAGATGCATTTTTTGAATGAGGAAAGTAAGGAGTGATGGAAGGATGATCAAAGCTGCAGTCATCGGCGCCGGCAATCGCGGGTTTGCTTATGGCGCGTACGCGCTGAAATATCCCCAGGACATTCAGATCGTGGCGGTGGCAAGCCGCGGGGAGGAACGGAGGAAGCGGTTCGCCGAATTGCACGGGATTCCCGAGAATTTGCAGTTCGCAAGTTGGGAGGAGCTGCTGGCGCAACCGCGCCTCTGCGAAGCGTTGCTCATCTGCACGATGGACCGGGATCATTACGGGCCGGCCATGCAGGCGTTGAAGAAAGGATACCACTTGTTGCTGGAAAAACCGATGGCCGCCGATCCGCTGGAAACGATGCAGATTGCCGAGGAGGCGGAGCGTCAGGGACGGATTGTATCCGTTTGCCACGGCGGCCGGTACAGCCATTTCAATCGAGAGCTGAAGCGGATCGTCGATTCCAAGGCGATCGGTTCCGTAATGACGATCCAATGGACTGAGAACGTCGGGGCGGATCATTACGTGACCAGCTTCGTACGCGGCAATTGGCGCAATTCCGACGAGTCGAGCTCGATGATTTTGCAGAAAAGCTGCCATGACATGGACATGCTGCAATGGCTGATCGGGGCGAAATGCATGGAAGTATCCTCCTATGGTAAACTCACTTATTTCACTGAGGAGAATGCGCCGCAAGGGTCGACTGATCGGTGCACGGACGGTTGCGCCGTTGAGCAGGATTGCCCTTTTTCGGCGATTCGCATTTATTACCATTCAAAACAGGGCGGTTGGTACGACGCGGTGAGCGCGGACCCGACGCTTGCGGCGAGGATAGAGGCGATCCGTACCGGGCCGTACGGTCGCTGCGTGTACCGTTGCGACAACAATGTGGTCGATCATCAGGTGGTCAACATGCTGTTCGACAACGACGTGACCGTCTCGTTTACGATGTCCGCTTTTACGAGCAAGGAGACGCGGACGTTCAAAGTGATGGGGACGCTTGGGGAAATTCGCGGCAATCGGTATACGAACGAGATGGAAATCAACTATTTTAACGGCAAACGCGAAGTGATTCGTCCTGAACCGGCGATCTTGGGCGGGGGACACGGCGGCAGCGATTTTCAACTGATGAAAGACTTTGTCGCCCAAGTTCGCACCGGGGATCTAAAGGGGATGACGTCGGCGTCTGAATCGATCCAGGGGCATATGATCGCCTTCGCGGCGGAGCATTCCCGACTGACGGGCAGCAATGTCAAGATGGAGGAATTTATGCAGTCGTTGAAAAAGTAAGTTGAAAAAGCAGGGGGGATGGGCATGCGGTTGGGATTGTCGGTATATGGCACTACGTACTCGATGGGCATCTCGTCGGCGTCGGGCCGGACTGCGGTTCACCCGCGGCAAGTGATCGACCAGGCGATCGGCGCAGGTTTGGAAGGGGTGGAGATCCCCGTATTCTTGCTGCGGGAAGACGTCATAGACGATATCGCCCGATATGCGGCGGAACAGGGGACGTTCATCACGCTGGCGGCCAACGGTTACGATCCGGGGAAGCTCGCCGCGGCCATTCGGTCGGCGGAACGGCTCGGAGCGGCGACGGTGCGCACGATGATCGGCGGAGCGAAGTTGGGTGGAGACCGCCGGGGGATGACCGGGCGCTGGCAGCCATTCCTGCAGCAAGTGCGCGAGGGGCTGGCGGAAGCGGCGAAGTCGGCGGAGCAAGCTAAGGTCAACTTGGCCGTGGAAAACCATCAAGACCTCGCCTCGGAGGAACTTCTGTGGATATGCGAAACGATCGGCTCTCCTCATGTCGGGATCACGCTCGATACCGGCAATCCGCTGGCGACTGCGGAGGAACCGCTTGATTTTTTTGAACGAGTCGCCCCCTATGTGAAAAATGTCCACTTGAAAGACTACCGGATCTTTCCGTCCGACGAAGGATATCGGCTTGCCCGTTGCCCGCTTGGGGCCGGAGTGATTGATTTCGCCGGTTTGTTCCCTATCCTTGCCTCACATTGTCCGAATGTGACGATGTCGATCGAACTGGGGGCGCTGGAGGCGCGTCATGTGCGCGCGCTGGCCGACGACTACTGGCCGGAATACCCCGTTCGTACCGCCGCTCAGTTTGCCCGGACGATGCGATTCGTGCAGAATCATTCCCGAACGTCCGGCGACTGGCAAACCCCGTTCGAGCGTGGCGAATCCGTGGAGGCGATCATTGCTTACGAAGAACGGGAGTTGGCGGAAAGCCTGGCGTATATCGTACCTTTATTTCAACAAGGAAGGATGGATTGAAGATGAGTGCTCAAGAATTGTCCGGTAAAATCGCGCTCGTAACCGGTTCCAGTCGCGGGCTCGGCCGGCATTACGCCTTGCATCTCGCGCAAGCGGGCGCCGATGTGATCATCCACGATATCAACGACACGGTTGCGGCTGAATTCGGTGAGGCGCCGTCAGGCACCGCGGTGGCGGAGGAGATTCGTGCTCTAGGGCGCCGGTCCGTGTTTATCCCTGCGGATTTGTCGGCGCCGGAACAGGCTGAGTCGCTGGTGCAACAGGCGCTGAAGGAGTTCGGACGCATCGACATTCTCGTCAATAACGCCGGCGGTGATATCGGGGCGCGGACGCCCCGCCCGAATCCGAACGACGCACTCGACATCTCTGTTGAAGATATTCGCGCCGTCATGGATCGGAATTTGCTTGCCACGATGTACATGTGCAAATACGTCGGGAGCTTCATGCGGGATCAGCAATCCGGCAAAATCGTCAACGTCGGCTCATCGGCCGGCCATACGCCGGTGGGTGGCGGCATCATCTATGCGGCGGCCAAAGCCGGCGTCTCGCACTACACCGCCTGCCTCGCAGAGCAGATGCGCTCCTTCGGCGTCAACGTCAACTGCATCGCGCCGGCTCCGACGTTTACAGGGCGATTCAGCGCGACACGCAAAGTACCCGATCAGTCGGCGCTGCCCCGACTGAAGCAGATCGCGCAACCGGCGGACATGGCCAAGATCGTGCTGTTCCTTGCGGGTTCAGGCGCCGACTATTTGACCGGCGAAACGATCGTGTGTTAGACGGGAAGGCGGGGGAAAGCGTGAAGGCGGGATAGCCGGAAGGCGGGTATAATGCGAAAGGACGAAGGCCGGAAAGCTGTGAAAAGCCGGGGCCGACGGCGAGCATATTCCTCAGTAACGGCCACAGCCGCGCCTTAAATGATGCGATGGGAAACTTTGTCATCGTAACGGTCCCCAGAGCAGCTTAGAACGAAATAATCCCTAGAAATCGACGGATTAACTACTCTAAGCTGCCGCCGTGAGGCTGTCGATTAACTGTGGTTATGTTTTTGGGAATATATTTTCGAAGCTAACCACGCACTTCTCTCTTACGGACCTACGAGCCTCTAATTTGCGGTAAAAGACGTGTCTCGATTTTTAACGGACCCAGATACCGTTAATAACCGGAAAAACGCCCGGTTTA
>JAJFMO010000100.1 GCA_020697475.1 Paenibacillaceae bacterium
TGAAACCGACTTAGCTAGTGACAAAGTCCGCGTTCGCAATTCACGGAATTGTACAAATAACTTATTCTCGGTCAAGAGCGGTCCCTCCAATGATTACGATTGTTAATTTGATTCGATCCCTCTCAAAATCCAGCAATGTGTAAATCAGGGTAGTTAGCAATATGAATGACGTTCCCCGAAGGATCCGTGACATTGAATTCTGGAAAGGTGATTTCGGTTACTTCTTCACCGGCCTCGACGAATCTTCGGTAACATTCGAAAACATTAGAAGTTTTTATACTAAGGACTGCATAGGGCTTACCATGGGACACAATTTGAATCGGTGTCGGTTGGTCGACTCGTATTAAGAATAAGAAGGGTCCTGGTTCGAGCCCCAAATCTGACTCTTCTTCAGTTTTCCAGTTGTGTGTAAACCCGAAATATTTCTCATACCATTCCACGGATTCATTAATATCTCTAACAGGTAGTCTTACTTGAACTACGGCATGAACGAGGTTTTTTAAATCTGTGGTTTTATTCATTTTCAACCTCTCCTGTTGATAATGTCGATTAGTTTCCTTGTCAACCTCAACACTGACACTACCATTAGTACATCGATTTTGTTCAATTCCTGTAGTCACTTCAACACCTTTGGATATCATATATTCATAGGCTTCGTAGATATTGTTCGTGTTAAAATGCAATGGCGGAACTTTATAAAGATGTTCTGGAGCATATCGATTTCTATCCAGGACAATGCCGCTTCCCACCATCGGTATAACGTATAGCCCATGCGAAATTTCACGATCTGCCTCAAGCCCTAAATTTTGATTCCCCCAATCGGATTTCTGAGAATCTGTGGCTCAAGGGGTGACTTGTAATTCATCGATCGGGATAATTCCCAATGTCTATCAAGTTGCCATAAGGATCCTTCACGTGAAAATGTATATATCTCTGATCTTCTCCAAACCTCTTTATCATTCCGACAGGGTAGTCGCTCCCTTGAAACTCTTGGTGCAACCCCTCAACGTCAGGGTGCATCACACTGATTACAGGAAATTCCCGATCGCCTAGTTGGAAAGAAACCGGCGTTTGCTTGTCCGTCTTTCGCAGCATGATATTCGGACCAAATTTGTTGCGCAGCACAACAAAGCTATCCCTTAGCTGTTCGACAACATAATCGAGATACTTGCCGTACCACGTGGCGGATTGCTCCAAATCCCGTGCCGGCAAATAAATTTGTACTACTCCGATTTCGTTATTTTGCACGAATTCTTTCCCCCTTTGCTTTATTTGGGTTTCGCAGCAATAGTAAAGTACAAGTCGATCTCGGAATGAGGGTCCTGACGGTTCCGATAGCGCTGATCATAGAACTCAAACACATACTCTCCATCACCGATGTAGTCCGACTTCGGACGCCATGTTTTCCAGAAATGCCCGAAACCTTCCCCGATGCCGTCTAGTAGGCCGCGATAGGTGACAACTGCATAAAGAGCCGCCGGCAGCTCAATCCTAACCATCCCTTCGGGCAAGTCGCCAAATTCTGTGACGCCGACTGCGGCGGTGTAAGGGAACGGCGCTCCCGGCTTGTTCCCGGGTATCTGATGAATCAGCCCGTAAGCACGAAATCCGACCTGATGCGGGATTTCTTCACTACGCTTATTGAATCGATCCCACAGATTGGCAATGGCATTCTCCGACGGTTTTTCGCCTGGACCAAGCTGGACGTTCTCGGTCATCCCGACAACCCGGATCTCCGGATTATGAATCAATTTCACTTCAACGATCATACTTTATCCTCCTCGCAACCTTATGCAATCGTTCCAACAAAACTAACTCCATCAAGGCTGCCATAGTTCAAACATATTTCCATCCGGGTCGCAAAACTTGAAGTTCGGTCCACAAGGCCGGTTTTCCGGAATTTCAGTGACGACATTCACGCCATTTTTTCTGAAACGATTGTACATTTCCTGGATACGAGGCGTAGTAAAACAAGCAACTGGTTGTCGATTTCCTTTGTCGAACGTAAAACCTAAGGTGCCGGCGGCTCTCGTCGCCCCTCCGCCTCCTCCCATCAGGAAAAGGGCGGGGACGGGTTGCCGCAACCCTGCTCCGGGGAAGTTCCCATTCTGATCAGTGAATCTCAAGATGCATATTTCCATGCCAGGCTCAACCTTATTATGTTTTGTGGGCTGACAACCCAAATTTTGTTGATACCACTTAACGGACTCATAGACATTATTCACCGGAATGTAGATGCACGTTATGCCAGTAATGTCCTCTATTTGTTCTACGCTCTTGTTTTCTTCTTGTGTTTGCACGGTTTCATCTCCTTGATATCAGTTCTTCAATTAAAATCCCATTAATCTTCAAGCCGGAAATGTTGCAATCCGTGAGTTCCACATTGGCCAAATTACAATTACGATATTGACTGTTGGACAGATCGCAATTTTCGAATGATATTGGCTTGTACTTCCCCTCGGCACTATAATTGCCGTCGCCTTCTTGAGGCAGAATCACATTACGAAATTCCGTCCCAAACAAATGAACATGGTCAATGACGGAATGGCTGAAATTAGCATGCTGAATACCGAACTCTGAAAGATTAGCATCGGATATTTTACTTTTTGACATATTGATATCGTTCAGGCTCATTTGACTCATATTTGCGTTATGAATCGACGTCTTGGCCAAGCTTACATTGTCGAGATAAAGCTCTTCGGCCTTGACTTCTTGCATCCTGGATCCCGAAATATCTTTTCTTTGCAAGTCGAATTTTTCAACACTTAATCCCATTTAAACATCTTCCCTTCTATTTTTCGTTACTTCCATACTCCAACATTGATTCCACCTTCAACAATTCCGATCTTATTGCCGTCCGTATCCGTAATGTAAAACCTCTTGCCACCGGCGCTATCTTCCATTTCCGAAGCATCAACCTTATGATCCGAAAAATATTGCCTAGCTTCTTCCGCGTTAGAAGTGTTGATCGAAAAGGGGGTGAACCAAACAGACGGCGCCTCAGGCACTTCCACCAACGAAAGACGATAATTTTTATATGAAACGGCATGAACTTCCCCATGGGCCTTCGTTGTGTAGGTAAAATCGTATTGAACCTCCGCCCGAAATAAACCCTCATACCACTCCCTTGCCCGCTTAAGATTTTTGACGACATGAGAATAGCCGTTGACCCGAATAAATTGCCGATTTTCGAATCCTTTCTCATTCCATCCGACGATTCCTATGGGGATTCCGTCGGGGTCTGCACAGTCGAAGGTTTGCATTCCTTTCCAAATCTCAAGATCAGAGACGACAACCCCTTTGGAGCGAAACTCGGAGTATGTAACCTTGCCATCGTAGGTACAAATCCCGAAAGGATTCGTAGGGTAAGGATACACTTTCTCCGCTTCGAACAATGTAACCGCCCCGTCTGGAAAAATAACCCGCGCGGTCCCGTTCGCCTCCCTTGCGATCGCCGCATGAAAAATCGCCTCGTACCAGTTCAACGTTTTCTCTAGTTGCCTGACAGGCACATAAATTTCGTCAATATTAATAAAGCGCATGGTTTACCCTCCCGACTAAGTCACTTCTTCCATTGATCGTAGGCTTGCAGCAAGTCCTCAACTGGAATCCCGTTGATCTTCAGACCTAGCATCTCACAACGATCAATCTCCACATGACTGAGGTTGCAATCGGTGATCCGCCCTCGCGTAAAATCGCAATCCTCGAATCTGACCGGCTGACCGGCTGTATCTGGATTAAAATGCGGTTTACCTGGTTTAGGAATCCCTATATTGTGGATGTACGCTCCACCCATCTGCGCGCCGTGATTTCCAAGCGGCTGAGATTGGCGTTGACAATTTTCATCCCTCTAAGAGAAACGTCTTCAAAGTACATGCGATATTTCAAACTCACATTTCTCTGATTCCCCATCAAATTTCTCCCCGTAGATTTCAAAGTTTAAGGATTTTGTGCAATCGGAATAACGATTCGTTCTTAACCAATTGTTAATCCAATGGAAACACCCTTCCATTCATAAAAGTTCGCAGCAAAATCAATGCACCCAAGTCTCCGAATGGTACGCCTTCATAAAATTCAACATTTTTTCCAGTACAGCGACGCCCTTCTCTTCCGCTTCCTTGGCTTGCCTCAGCCATTGGATCGCCTGATCGGCCGTCTCCGGATCCTTTGGGTTCCCTCCATGGGGAAACGGAAACAAGGCCAACATCTCCGCAAATTTATCCGCCACCACCGCATAATGCTCCGCCGCTTCTCCGGCAAAGGTGCGAACCTTCCGCTCGACCACATTGCTCCCGTTCCACGTTCTTGCCAAATCCCGCAGAAACTGCGCCGCAAAATCACGCGCGTCCGAGACGACCTCGACGTTAAATGCATTGCCCTGCTCATCCGCCGCGCGCCGTTCCATCGCCCCGATCCAGGCGTCGTAACCGGCCAACCCTTGGGCGAACCGATCCTTGAACACATGCGTCCATTCCCGCCCCCGCGCATGCTCGACGATCATGTCCAGCGCCATGCGGAGCATCTCGTACTTGGAATGGGGCAAGCTTTCACTAATCGTCGTCACGAACAACACATCAATCCGAGGAGAGGCAAACTTGCTGTAGGGGATCGAGCCGTCTTTGGACACATCTTTTCCGTAAAAAAGCTGCTGATCGTCGTCGTACCCATAAATCAAGCCGAATTCCGGAGCGAATAAGTCAAATGAAATCGCCGGAACCCCTCGATCGATCGACTCCTGGATCAGCGCAATTGTTCGCTCCACTTTCTCCGGCGGAACCGGCGGCGTAGCATCGGCCAAGCAACTGGTAAAGCCAAGATTGCACAGATTTCTTCGTAAAATGTAACCCCCGGGAAACGAGGTCGGGCCAGCCGCATTCACTTCTTGCGGATCGATATTCATGCGAAACGCATGACTGGTCAGCCCCATGACATCCACGAGGGTCAGGTGCTTCTTGTCGGTGTATTGTACCGCTCCATAGATGGCTCCGGCTGCTGTAGTAAATGTGGTTGACCAGTTTTTGATTGTAGCCAAACGATCACCTTCTTAGTCGGTTATAAGGGAGGTGGAGAGAGAATATTGCGCCGCGGCCGCCCCAATTCCGCCCTTCTGCGTACATAGATGTTCAGAGAAACCCGGATCCGCTCTTTCTGCAGCTTGACCCGCGATCTGGATAAGGAGTTGTACACGTTGGCCGTCGTCGTGTTGAACAGTGCGGCGATTTCCGCAGGCGGCAGTTCGACGAAAAACCGCGCCTCAAAAATCCCCCTTTCCCGCTTGTTCAAGCAGGTAATGAGCATGTGGATACTTTGCAGCATCTCCTTGCGCAACAGGCATGCTTCCGGGTTTTGTCCGCGCATCGCTTCTTCCTCGGAAAAATCCGTCAAATGGAACAAAATGCTGTCGATGTCGCCCCAATCGACCTGTCCCTCGCTGCCTCCGGAAAGGGGGGAAGCATCCGTCTTCGCACACAGACTGGCGAAAGGCCGTTCCTTGCCGAATGGCCCTCCGCGCCGCAGCTTCATGTACGCCTGGTTTCGTACGATGCGATGCAGCCATGGCGTGAACCGCCCCGCATCCGTCAGCGTGCCGAGATGGAGGAACGCCCGAATCAACGCATCCTGCACGATGTCTTCAGCCAGGAAGGAGTCCGCCGTGAGCGACCCCGCCCATCCCAACGCCTTCGCCCGATGCCGCCGGACGAGCTCCCCGAACGCCTCCTGATCTCCCGAACGAGCGCGATCCACCAGTTCCCGCTGCTTCTCCTCCCGATCGGTTCCCTTCATGATGGCGGTTCCATCCGCGGCCAACAAACTCAAACGAATCCCTCCTTAAACTACTGATGCCTCCAACGCTATAAATCTATCATCTTTCTAGAAAAAAATTTTTTGCTTATTTTTGCGACCCCACCTTATCTCTCCACGTCCTCTTCTTTCGGCCACCCTCCCCACACACCCAAACAATTCCCGTCAGGGTCAACAAACCGAAAGCTGTATCCGCCGCCCTTCTTGTAAACCATTTCCCGAACATCGCCGCCTTTTTGAATCATTTCTGCGCGCAGTTCCTGAATATTGTCCACCTGAAATGATAGAATCGGCACTTGCTCTCCTTTCATATTGGGGAAATCCAACTTGGTTGTTTCGAGTGTACGGGTAAGGCACATGCCCATCCCTTTCAAATTCAGACAGGCCATATCCTCTCCTTCTGTGTACGGAAAACAAAACGGCAGATCGAACATGTCCCGATACCAAGCCACCGATCGCTCCACATTTTTCACAGGAATATTGAGCACTTGCAAATGCAATCCTTGCGCCGCCATTGCGAAAACCTCCCTAATAGATATGGATTTAATTACATTACATCTCAATAAACGACAACACGGGTTGCAACCAAACATTTTCACATATAAAAATCATGAAATTACCCTGAACAGGTTGCCGTCGGGATCGCGAAACAGAAAAGATAGTTTCCCTTGACCTATAGCAATCTCGCGAATTTGAATTCCTTGCCGCTGCAAGCCAAAATAAGCATCGCAAATCGCCTTGGCGTCCTTCCGCTTGAATGCGTTTACGACTGCATCGAAATATACCGGCTCCGTACTTGTCACCGACCCGCTGCCGCTCATGCTTTCCGCCTGGTTTGTCGCGGCTTCCCGGGCCAGCTTTCGCATTCGCAGCCGTGCCCGTCCTGCCGCAACCTGAATCGCTCCTTCATTCGACGCCAACAGTTGTGCAGTCTCCTTCGCGGTAAAACCAAACACATCCGTCAGCAGTAAAATGACCATGGAGCGAGGAGGCAGCCGATGCGCCAGCTCCTCCAATAGTTCCCGGGTAACCAACTGATCGTCAATGCCCGAAGGATGGTGATGATTGTCCCCCATGGGCAACAGGTCAAGCGGCTTGCCTCTGTGCTGATCCCTCCATACATTCAATACAATGCGATAAAGATAAGCGTTCGTAATCTCCCGATCCGGAACGCTCTCAAGCGCTCTGATGACCTTAACCATCGCTTCTTGCGCAAGATCCTCCGCGTCCCAACGATTCCCCGCAATTTTCGCGCTATATTTCGTAATATGGATTTTGATATTTTCTAAATCCCTGCCGCAATCCTTCATTGCCCGCTCCCAGCCATAAAAAGTAAACTTATAATACCGAACACCCGTTCACGTGTCAACCAATTTTTCACTTGCCACATACGAGAAACGATGTAAAAAGAACGGAGAGCATGCTAGAACGCTTTAGCGATCACAGCCATTTCGTGCGGCAACATCGACAATTGGGGAAACCCCTCCCGCTCCGCCTTCGTTTCGACCACCCGCTCCAAGGTGAACCCCGCATCACAAATCGCGTTGATAATATCCGCCAGCGTATGGCGAAAATTGACCGTCGGCTTATCCACGTTAACCCCGTATTTTCTCCCGGCTGGCGTGGCGTCAAACTGGTAGTAGTCCGGCTTCCGATCAAAATACTCCTCTTCCACCATGAGCTTTCCCCCCTCTTCCCCCAACACCGCGGCGACCGGATGAACTCCTCTATACAGCAGACGCCCGCCAGGCTTCAGCACCCGATGCCAATTCCTGCAAGCCAACCGCAAGTCCTCGTACCAACAAATATAAGTGGCAAAGACGACATCCTGAGAGTTGTCCGGAATCGGGGCCAGCGTCTGGGCATCCGCTACCCGAAAATCCACATCCAAGCCCATCTTTTCCGCATTGTTTCTGGCAATGTCAATAGCCGCCGGACTAATGTCACATGCGGTCACTTTCGCGCCTAAGTTATGCCAGGAGAACGCCTGAACGGCATCGCCTGCACAACAGGTGTCCAGCAATCTCATCCCTTTGACATCCCCAAGCAACGAGAAGCTGAAATCATCGATCACTCCGCCTCCGGTAAAAAACTCGTAATAGTTCGGAAAGCTTTTCAGGCAGCATTCGAAGTAGTCCGAATGATACGCTTCCCACATGGTTCGGATGAGATGTGCATTTTCCTCTTTCGATTTCACCACGCCACCTCCGCAACGACTCCATAATGATCGCTTGGAGGGAACCCTTGCCCATCCCGGGCCCCGCCAAATATCCCTGCATGCTTCAAAACCGGCTCTTCCCGCGGATACAGCGACTTCAGCAGCACCCAGTCGAACCGATAAGGCTGCCTCCACGCATTCAAGCGGTCCCGATTTTGCAACCACGGATTGTTTGCAAAATCCAACGTGGCATCCGGTTCGCCACCTTCTGCACCCGCATAAAGGGCGGCCAGATCGATCCACGATGTGGCCTTCCCCGCAAGCGATTGCTGACCCGTCAGGAAATTGTAAACACTGCTGGTATAAGGCAAAGAGTTAAAATCCCCGCAAAGAAACTCGATCTGTGCCGCACTCGCACCTTGCTCGATCCCCTCCACGATCGCCACAATTTGCTGTTCTCGACTTAACGCCGACTGCCAATCGAGGTGCACGTTCGTGATGCCGACCTTCAACCCCTCAATCTCCGTAACCGCCCGAATGCCCCCACTCGCTATAAAAGGAACCCCATCCGCCGCAAACTCCACCTCTTGAATCGGGGTTCGGCTGATCAAGCCGAGGCCCTCCTCTTCCCCGGGATATCCCTGAAAAAACGTATGGTCATACCCACACTGCCCCGCAATAAACTCGATGAATGACTGCCCGTTCGGCGCCTTCGCCAATGGCACCTCTTGCAGTGCGATCACATCCGCCCGCACTCCGCGCAACACTCGGCAAATCGCTTCCAGCCTAGCCGTCAACGTCGGCGGATGATTCCACATATTAAAAGTAGCAATTCTCATGTTCCCCTACTCCTTCCGGGCCTTGAGCGAGAACATCAACGGCAAGCTCAACTTACCGTCCGTGAACTCCCACCAACCGGCCTCATTTTGTCTCATCATGCCCTCAAACTTCTCGTAAAAACAAT
>JAJFMO010000598.1 GCA_020697475.1 Paenibacillaceae bacterium
ACATGCACGCGAACTTCGTCCAATCAATACGCAGGCTAAGCAAATCGCTCGTCATATCCCCGATCAGCGGCACCTCGCCGGTATCCGGAAACTTCCGAAACGCCGATCCTTCGATCGTATTATTCGTCGTCATATGCACGTACGCCGTGTCCGGTTCCAGTCCGATCCCCTCCACAGAAGGTAGCACCCTCCAGCGATCTGCCTTACCACTTGCCGCAATCTCCGCAACGCCTACTTTTTGCGCCTCCAAATACGCTTTTTCCGAGAAACTTCCCGACAAAACATACCGCCCCACCGTTCCCTCCCGCAGGAAGTTGAGCGGCACCAACGCGAATTGCGTGCTCGCTCCGCCCCCCATGAACAAGATCCGATACCCCGCGGGCAAGCCCAACGCCTCCTCCAGCAGAACCTGAGTCTCCTCGATCAACCGCTCCACCGGCTCGCTGCGATGCGACATTTCCAGCAGCGACATGCCCCGCCCCTCATACTCGACGAACTCCCGCTGCGCCTGCTCCAGCACCTCAAGCGGCAGCGCCGCCGGTCCCGGATTGAAGTTGTGCACCCTTGTCAACCGATCCATACCATCCCATCCTTTTTCCTAAAAATGTAGAAAACAAAGACGCCCGTCGTCTGATTGGGACGAGGAGCGTCTGCTCGCGGTGCCACCCAACTTGACCGAACCGCGCCTTCTCAGGTGCAGTTCGATCCCCTTGGTTCCGCGGTAACGGGCGAATGCCGGCTAACTTAGGACACAACCTTACACACTTGCCGTGCAAGGCTGCTCTTGTCGAAAACGCCTCGGAGTTGGACTCTCGTCATCGGCCTGATCCAAATATGGAATTGTTCGTTATCTTATCTCATCCCCCCGACGGTTGTCAAGGGGGCCGGTTCCTTCGCCATAAAAGAGCGCCGATAATATTATGTCATTCCCTCCCATCATGTTCCCCATAATATACAGCAATAATGGTTTTTACATGATATTCCAATCCAAAATATATTAACAACAGATTTTAAGTAAACCTGTATTTAGTTTTGGCGCGTAAGGCGGATTATGCGCAGTAATCAACATAGAATTGCCAACCTGACCTTAACGACGTGTTGTCCCTCTGACTGGACCCAGTTCCTTTACATTTAAGTCCTTTCTCTTCGCGGAACCACAAGGGCTTGCGAACGAATCTATGTGATTTTTCGTATATAATTGCGGATAAATCGCTCAAAGCATCGAATATATATGAAATTTCACATACATTCGTCAGATTTCCCTTTTTTGCTCCAAATGTATATGAATTTTCACATAGATTGAACTTGATCACCCTACTCGCCTATCCTCCAAAATTGAAATAGTCCTTTTTAGCCTCAGCCACACCTTAACCGGTCCTCCTTGCGCTGTCTGTCATTTAGTTTTGGTTATCGCAACAATCATGCCGTCCCGCCCCATCCTTGCACATAAGCACCATCGACATATCCCGGCACTCCTTTAAGCAAAAAAAACCCTTGGAGGAACTCTTCCTCAAAGGGTTTTGTTATAAATATTGTGGCAAATCAATTACGGCTTTTTATCCTTCTAATCCCTTGCTTAAGAATCCTTGTACCCGACCGACAACCGGCCTTGATCGACGGCCCCTTCGCCGGTAAGTGCGGGCGGCAGCCAATTCTCCGCCGCCTTCTTCGGGAACCGCAAGCTGCCTCCGTCCGGCTGCGGAATGTCGCTCCAGCGCTTGCCTTCCCCGTTGAACTGCGGCATCCACGGCGCGAGCGCCTCGAGCATCTCGTCGCACATCTTCCACACTTCCTCCGTGTTGCACACCGCTCCGGTCAACGGATCGTGCAGCACCGCCAGCTTCAGCAGCTCGCGATCGCCCGTCAACGCCGCCTCGACCGCCATCTCCTGCACGCTGATGCTCGCCCGGCAAGTCGCGGCGCACTGCAGCGGCAAATTACCGACCCACGCCGGATTGATGCCGTTGCCGTCGACGTAGCAAGGAATTTCGATCGTGCAGCCGTTCGGCAAATTCGTGATCAACCCGCGATTTTCAATGTTAAAATGCCCCCGATACGTCCGCCCCGTCTCCAACGCCTCGATAATATACGAGCCGTGCTCCTCGGAACGCTGGCCCAGCTTGATGTATTCCGCTTCCCCACTCAGCCATTTCGGATACATCTCGCGGTATTCCTCGGTTTTCGTATAACAATGATTCAAATATCCGGCCGTCCGACCGCCGATCCATACATCCGGGAAAATCCACTTGTCGATCTCATCTTTGCGCTTGCGGTACCACGGCAAGTACTCGCTCAAGTGGCCGTTCGACTCCGTCGAATAATAGCCGAACCGGCGGAGCACATCGATGCGGCACGGCTCGCGGCGCGACAGATCAGGGTGCTTCTCGAACGCCTCCAACAAATAGGGCGTCATATCCTTCCCTTGATGTGTCACCTGAATGTACCACGTCTGATGGTTGATCCCCGCGCAGATAAAATCGACTTCGTCCTTCGGCAGCCCAAGCGCTGTGGCGATTTGCCGATGGCCGCCCTGCACCCCGTGACACAACCCGACCGCCTTGATGCCGCCGGCCCGACGGATCGCCCACGTATTCATCGCCATCGGATTGGTATAATTAAGCATCAATGCCCCAGGCGCCACTTCGCGAATATCTTGGGCAATCCCGAGCATCACCGGAATCGTCCGCATCGCGAAGAAAATTCCGCCTGGCCCGAGCGTATCGCCTACGCACTGATCCACCCCGTACTTAAGCGGAATTTCCACGTCGTGCTTGAACGCCTCCAGGCCACCGACGCGCGCCATGCAGAATACATAATCCGCGCCGCGGATCGCTTCGCGCTGCACCGTCGTCGGATGCACCGTCGCGGCAAGCCCGTTGGACTCGATCAATTTGCGGCACAGCTTCGTAATCATGTCCAGGTTGTCCTGGTTGATGTCCATAAACCGGAACTCCGCGTCGCGGAACTCCTCCACCGCCAGAATGTCCATCATCAGCCGGCGCGTAAACCCTACGCTTCCCGCCCCGATCATCGCAATCTTTAACATCCTTAAACACCGCCTATATTAAAATTTTAACCGATTAAACTCTGCTGGGTCGTACATTCGCCGGCTCGCTGCGCTCCATGTCGCCCACCATCGCAGCGAACAGCTCGTTCTTCACTCCGGAGCAAGCCGGATCGTCATACAAATTTCGCTTCTCCCCCGGATCGTTCCGCAGATCGTACAGCTCGCCGAACGACTCTCCGGGATACACCGCCAATTTCCAACGCTCTGTCACCCACGCTTTGTAGCGAATGCGATCCGGTTCTTCCTTATACTCGATCCGCACCCCGCCTCGACCAAGACGCGTCCCCTGCTGCAGCCGCTCTTTCAGACTAACGCCATCGCGTTGTACCTCATCCACGATTCCGGCAAAATCCAGAATCGTCGGCAGCAAGTCGACCAGCGACACGCAATCGTCCACTGTGCACGGGGCAAACCCGCGCGGGTACCGCATCAGAAGCGGGATGTGCGTCACCCCTTCATAGAACAGCGGTCCTTTCTGGCCGATGCCGTGGTCTCCCAGCATCTCCCCGTGATCGGAGGTGAAGATAAGCAGCGTATCCTCCGCCAGTCCTGCCTCATCCAGCGCCGCCAAAATTCGCCCCAGCTGCTCGTCGAACAACTGAACCATCGAATAATAGTACGCCCGCGTCGTTCTCGCCTTATGCTCATCCTGGAAGTACGGCCCCCACGCGGAGCCGCGACCGTTGCCGGCGATCACGAACCGCCCGTTGAACCGGCTCTCCACCAGCGTCCCGCTGCGAAACAACGGTACATGCGGCGGCGTCCCTTGCTCTTCTGCCACATCGATATCGGGCAGCGGGATGTC
>JAJFMO010000101.1 GCA_020697475.1 Paenibacillaceae bacterium
AAATTGGCCGACATCGAATTTGTTTTTCTTAATGTACGGATTCAAATCTTCCAGCACATCATAATCCGAGAAATCGTTGACATTAAGACCACCGGTGTAGATCATGTCAGGGAAATCGCCGGATGCGATCCAGTCGGAAATGTTGTCGGTTTTTTCGACATAACGGCGCAATTTCATCGTAATGTACGGGAATTTTTGCTGAACGGGCTTGGCGATGTTGGTGTCGAATTCGTCGTCGCTCAAGTTGGCGAGAAACTGCATGACGGTCAGCGTGATCGGCGCGTGTTCCTTCTCCGTCTTCGCGGAGACGGAACTGCTTGCGTCCGATGCGGTATTGCTAGAACTTGCCCCGGTACAACCTGACGATACGAAGACAGCGACGGCAATCAACGATCCTAATGCGGCTTTGAACCAACGGCGACTTAAACGTTTCCCCATGAACATGACAAATGCCCCCTTATATAATGTCCGGTATGGCCGGGTGACGCCTTACAAATGGGGAGTCCAGTAATTGCGCGGATCGGTCTTCATCACATATTTCACGCGTGGATACGGCAACGGATCTTGCATTCGAAGCGTCCAGGTCAGCAGCTCGGCCAACATCTCACGTTGAATGTCTTCGCAGCCCGCTTTGTTGTAAAGATTGTTCAGTTCCAGGAAGTCTTCCTTAACGTTATACAGCTGGCCGCGGCCCATCATGTCATAGTTGAGCTTCCAGTCGCCCTTGCGCACCATCCGCATCGTCCCGCTTTGCGAGTACGTGTTCAGTTCGTCGAAATCGCCGTGCGTGCTGTTCAAGGCGCTGCATTGGTCGTAGTCGATCTCATCGTCCCATGTGTAATGCAAACCGCCATAACCTTGCTCGCCATAGACGCTGTCGAATTCGTGTTCCGGATACGGCTGCCCGGTCAACATCGGCCACAGGCTTCGGCCCTGCACGCCGCGCGGCAAGCTCGTCCCGATGGCTTCGCAAAGCGTCGGAAACACGTCGACCAAGGAGACGTGAGCCGCATGAGGATGGGAGCTTGCCTGGATGCCGGGGCCGACAAAGAACAGCGGCACGCGCATCAAGATGTCGGGAAGCTCCGCCCCTTTGCGGATTAGCCCGTATTCGCCGACATAGTCGCCGTGGTCGGACATGAAGATGAAGATCGTATTGTTCAGCAGCGACTCGACTTGCAGGAACTCGTAAAACCGCTTCACCTGATCGTCGATCATCCGCAGCATCCCGAAGTAATTCGCTCTTGCCCGCGGTAACTCCAGCTCATAGTCGGGATTCGGACGCTCGACCAGCTTCCGCGCGAACTGCCACTTGAACCCTTTCTCCTCAAGCACTTCCTTGCCGGACTGAGTGGGCGGCAAGCGATCCTGCGGAAACATCGAGAAATACGGTTCCGGCACGTGGTATGGGTTGTGCGGTTCGATAAAGCTGATCCAGGTGAAGAAAGGCTGGTCCTGATCATGCTCGCGCAAGCTCTGGATCCAGCGAATGGCGTGGGTGACCGACCGGTACGGCCGCTGGCATTCCAGCGGATAAGGTGTCGGCGCCATACCGGTGGCGAATCGCTCTTTGCGAATGTAGACGTCGAACTCGGCCTCAAGCGAGGTTCGTTCTTCCGCACTTGCAAACCCGGAGTTGCGCCCGCCGGGAATCGCGCAATCCCAACGGCCGCCGTCGGCGTGCGAATGGTTTTTGCCGAACAGGCCTGTCTTGTAGCCCTGCTCCTTCAATACATCGAGGATATCCTTTTCATACGTCGCATAAATTTGCCCGCTGTTCTCACGCACTCGATGCGTGCTTGGAAAGCGGCCGGTCAACAGGCTGACCCGGGCCGGCGAGCAGACCGGAGCAGCGGTGTAAGCACGGTTGAACCATGTGCCACGTGCGGCCAGTCTGTCCAGGAACGGAGTCGTATCGAGCGGAAAGCCTTCCCGCGCGGATACGTCGGCGCGCTGCTGGTCGGTCATCACGATGACAATATTCGGCTTGTTGGCCATTAATGGATAACCCTCCTCGCGAATTAAGACGTTATGTAAAGTTCAGAGCTTTCGCATACGGCAGCGGTACAGGGAGTAAGCGGGCGGCAAGCGCGGCAAATTCCGGCTCCAGATCAAGCTCAGGTTCAGGGTCGAACATCAGCGTCACCAGCTCGTGCGGCGTTAGGCGGCGGGATAGCTTGCCGCCGATCATCACTTCATGGCGATGCTCCGCCAAGGTACGGATTGCCAGACTATCCGCCAATTCCGGATCGCGTTGCTGAAAATACGGCTGCAAGTCGCTCGCCAGTTGCTCTGCGTCCGCAATACATAGAGTCCCGGTATTCTTCTCCGGTTTGCTCTCAATTGGGCTCAATTGCTCGCCCAACTCACGTTCATGCCACGGTACGTTGACTACCAGCTCCTGCAATAAATAAGTCTTGCGCGCATGAAGCATCAGCGCGAGCACGTCGCGAGCCTCTCCCGCCCACTCGATCGCCATCGGCACATTGCGCGGTTTCAATTCGCCGGGCACGCCGAAAGTGCACCATGCGGCAAACTTCCCTGCGCGTTCGGCAACGAGCACGACGTGCCGCTGATTTGTCAGGCTCGCCCATGCACCGCTGTACAATAAGTCGGCCAAATCCCAGGCACTCTGCTCGAAACGCACCGGCCGCTGTTGTGCAAGCCGGTGGATCCCCAACAAGTCTGCCGGCTGCCATTCGCGGATTGCAAGATCCGAAACGGCGGCGGAACTCGCCTCGCCCAGCGCTCCTTCGTTGTCGGCATGAATGGCAAATTTCGCCGATGCGCCGAACTTGCCGCAGCCTTCTCGTGTATACAGCGTGCGGGCGCCTGAGACGAACAACAGCGATGCTCCTGTTCGGCGGATGTGCGTTTTCACAGCCTGCATCAGTTGTGTCGCATAGCCTTGTCCCCGATACTCCGGCCGGGTGTAAACTGCACCGAGAGAGTACGCGCCCAGCCGTGCGCCTCCCACCCAAACGACTGACGGCACGAGGCCGTTGAAAGAAGCCAGCTCGCCATCTACGAATAGCCCCATCGATTGCCCGAGCGCCGGCGAGAATATTTTCGGAAACGATTCCATCATCGATTTTTGTCCTTCTCTGCGGAACGTCAGATCTGCATGAATTATCGCATCCTTGAGATCTTTTTCCTCGATAAAACGGATGTCAATCAAATGATTTCACTCCTGTCCTTAAGCCTAATGTTATCAATATTCTAGATTTTCGACTATAAGCGATATCTGAGAATTGCATACATTATTCTAGATGTTGCGAGCGACCTGACCAAGTATTATGCGGCTTCCCGCTCCGTGAATTGTTTCGCACAACGTTATGTCGCAAAATCCGCCTAAAACGAAGGAAAAGCCGTCAAAGGACACATCCCCGACGGCCATCTCCTACCATCTCTTTCTCCTACGCCTGCCTGCCAGCTTTGCGTAAGCTTGCCGATCAATGCTGCTGCGCCGCGATATCCTTGTTCGCCAACTCTTCGGCTTCCCTGAGCGCCGTATTGATGTCAGCTTGCCCGCTGCTGATCTTGTCGATCGCCCCGTTCAACTGGTCAACCAGAATCTCATCGTAAATCGATTTCATCGGTTGCGGCTTATGCTTGTTCTTGAACAGCGAACCGACATTTTTACCATTTAAATAATCGAGATTTTGACCGAACACTTTCTGCAAAGCCGGATCGGCCAAAGCGGACAGTCGTCCTTCCTGCGACATCCGGGTTTGCACGTCCTTATTCGATAGCAGTTGCATAATGTTGAATACTTCTTGCTTGTGCTTGCTCAAATTGGACATCATGAGAATTTGTAGCGGAGTATCCACAACTCCCGGCCGCCAAGAAGGCGTCGGGAACGCGGCGAAGTCCCAGTTCATCGGCTTGCCGGATCGGGTCAAGTCTCCCAATTGGTCCATCAGCGGATTCAAGTCGGCCCGCATCGCCACCGTTCCCTTCAAGAACGCGTTGCGCGCGGTGCTCTTGATGTCATTGCCGGGGATCCCGGTAATATCCAGAAAAATTTGCATCGACTTCTTCCACTCGTCGGTCGTAAAGACAGCTTTGCCGGTCTTGACATCGAAGCTCGACTGGAAGTTGGCAATCGCAAACCGGTTGGCCGCCATCATCCCGAGTCCGGCGTATGGCGTGCCCCCGTCTTGCCGAGTAAGTTTCTTAGCCAATTCCGTCGCCTGATCCCAAGTCAAATCGTCCTTCGGATATGGCACGGCAAACTTGTCGAACAGATCTTTGTTGTAGAACAACGCACTGAACCCGAGGGAATACGGCATGGCGAACATTTTTCCACTCGTATCGTACGATTGAACCATCTCCAACCCAACGGGATCGAACTGCTTGAGATCCATCTTGCTAGCCTTGATCATCGGGTTCAAATCTTCCAACACTTTATAATTGAGAAAATCATTCACATCGAGTGTTCCGGCAAAAATCATATCGGGAAAGTCCCCCGCGGCAATCAAGTCGGAAAGCGTCTGATCCGGCTTGTAATTGACGATTTTCATCGTAATGTTCGGGTACTTCGCTCTGACGGGTTTGGCAATCAGTTCTTCGAACTCGTTGTCGGAAATTTTCGATAAATACTGCAACATGGTGATCGTCACCGGTTCGTTCGATACCGCAGCCGTCGGATTCGGCGCATTCGCCGCACCCGCATCCGCTGCTTGATTCGCAGCAGGGCTCGCCCCTTCGTTCACGCAACCGGCCAACAGCGCAACCAGGCAGACCGTGATCAGTTTCGTTACCCATAACCTGTGCAACCGTTTTCCCTCCCTAGAAAAATAGCCCCACAAAGTGGAGCTTAGATTTGAAGCAGAATCAGGTACTTTGCGGGGACCCCATTAAGTAACCCCACAAAGTGGAGCATTGCTTCGGAGCGGATTCAGGTACTTTGCGGGGACCCCGTAAATAAAACCCGGGTTTATAAACCCGGGAAAAATTGTTGTTGAGCGTCCAGCAACGTATCGGCAACTTCTTTGATTTGATCGAGCGTCAGCACGCTGTGGGTGAGCGGATCGAGCATCAACGCCCAATACACCGATTCGCGTTTGCGGTTCACGATCGCTTCGACCGCCAATTGATGCACGTGAATGCTCTGGGTGCACAGCGCGGCCAAATGGGTCGGCAATTCGCCGAAATGGCAAGCATGAACGCCGTTTCTGTCAACAAGCGAGGCGACTTCCACGCAGCTGAATTCCGGTAAATTCGTGACAATCTTCGTATTCATGACGTTGGCATAAATTTTGCACGCTTCGTCGGTCACCATCGAGTTGATGATCATCGAACCGTATTCCTGGCTGCGCTTGGCGTCCGGCAGACCTTCGCCACGCTTCACGCGCTCGACGAGCTTCTGATAGCCGACTTCCTTGCGGGCGATGTTGCTTTTGTATTTATCGATCTTCAAGCGGTATTGAGCGGTCGTCTCCGGGGTGCGTAAGTAATAAGGAACATATTCGGCAAAATGATCGCTCGACTCGGTCACCATATATCCTACACGATTCAGCATGTCCAACCGGGTCGTGCCCAATCTGGCGTTGATATCGTCGTCTTTGCCCGACTCGTTATGGATGCCGCGCTCTTTGGCCAGCTGGCGGAAGCGGGGATACAAGTCTTCGCCTTTCCGCTCCAGCTTCGTGAGCCAAACCATATGATTGATGCCGGCGCCCTCGAAGTCCATCTCGCTGTACGGAACGCCGATATAGTTGGCGACCATATGCGAAGTGCCTTGAACGCTGTGGCAAAGGCCGATGACCGGCACGTTGCTCACTTTGCTCGCCGCCATCACACTCATCGCCTGCGGATTCGTGTAGTTGAGCACGATCGCGTTCTTGGCACTCACCTTCTCGATCAGCTTGCACAATTGAATCAAATATTCCATCGTTCTTAAGCCCCTGAACACTCCGCCCAAACCGCACGTATCGCCGATCGTCTGTTGCAAACCGTATTTCTTCGGAACGTCCATGTCCATTTGAGACATTTCCAGACGGCCGATCTTCACCAGATTGATGACGAAATTGGCGCCTTTCAGCGATTCCTCCAACTGATCGGTGAACACCGCCGTCTTCTTGTAACCGACTTTCGCGAAGTAGGCTTCCACAATCGTCTTCAAATTGGCCAACCGATCATGATCGATATCCATGAACACAAACTCGCTCTCAGTGAGCGCCTCGTAGCTTAAAATGTCGACCACCAGTTTAAAAGTAAACCCGTAACTGCCTGCCCCGACGAATACAATTTTTTGACTCAAAATGTCCATCCTCCAATAAGTACAATGTGTGATAAATGCGGAAATATGCACTCATTCTACCATATGGGCGAACAATCGGGCTATGGCTTGGTTCTTTGAAAACCATGCAGGATTCTAGATTGTCCTTACGTTGATCCAATCTGAACTATATCAACTGGAATTCATCGGCAATCGCCGACTCCCGGCCGGTTACGGCCGACAGAGTGATTGCCTCGAGTACGGCGACCGTGCGCATCGCCTGCTGCGGCTTGACGATCAATTCAGCACCGCGAAGCAAATGATCGGCGATATTGGCATAGAACAAATGGTGCGAGCCGATCCCTTTCTCATAGGGGATCCGGGCTTCGACCGTATCGCCGTTTTCTCTTGTCGTCAAAACCAAAGCTCCGTCCCCCTCGTCCGAGACGGCGGCTTTGGTGCCGAGAATTTGAAAATGATTCCGATTTACATGCGATATGTTCGATATTTGAAGTTGAGCCACAGCGCCGTTGCTGAATTCGATATTGCCGTCGACTTGATCCTCGTTCGAGATGTGATGAAACAATCTTTTCTGGGAATAGCCTCGGATGGATTGAACCTTCTCCGGCACAATGCCGAGCAGCCAATCGATGTAATGCGCTCCCCAATCGTAGAGCATCCCGCCGGATGAGTGCTTATCGGACCGCCACACCATCCGCGGGTTGTCGCTTGGTTCGTGATATCCGCTGCGCACCATGTTCACATAGAAGATGTCGCCGAGTACGCCCTGAGCGATCAGTTCCTGCAACTTGATATACCAGCCGTCCCAGCGACGATTGTGATAAGTCGACAGCATAACGTTGCGCTCCCGCGCTTTGCAGACAAGCGCCTGAGCCTCTTCCGCGCGAACGCACATCGGCTTCTCGACGATGCAGTGCTTGCCCGCTTCGATAATTTTCATCGCCAATGGACCGTGCGCGTTATGAGGTGTAGCGACGATAACAAGATCGATGTCGTGTTGGGCGAGCAAGTCGTCAAGCGACGGGAAAGTGCGCAGCCCGGGATAGTCTGCGGCGGCTTCCGTCAATCGGTCGGGATTCAGATCGCACACCGCGGCAAAGCGAATTCCATGACGCTGCATAAGCTTGGCGTGATTTTTGGCCATTCCGCCATATCCTACAATAGCTGCCTTCAGTTCGCGTGTCGAAGTCATTTCATTTCCCCCTGCTATTTGTTCAATGGTTCAAGCGGCTCCGATTTGCCGTACACCGGCTTGCTTCCTCCGGGTTGCGCGACCCACTTCACCCCGTTGGCAATGACGCGAAGCACATCCTTATTGTGATAAGTCGGATGGGTTTCGTGGCCGGGACGGAAATAAAATATTTTCCCTTTGCCCCGACGGAAGGTGCAGCCGCTGCGGAAAATTTCACCGCCTTGGAACCAGCTGACGAAGACGGTCTCATCCGGGGTGGGAATATCAAAATGCTCGCCGTACATTTCTTCTTCCGGCAGTTCGATGAAGGCGCCGATCCCTTCGGCAATCGGGTGGGTCGGATCGACCACCCACAGACGCTCCTTCTCGTTCGCTTCCCGCCATTTCAGAGCACAGGTCGTGCCCATCAGTTTTTTGAAAATTTTCGAATTGTGACCTGAATGCAGGACGATTAATCCCATCCCTTGCAACACTCTCGCATGAACACGATCGACAATGGCGTCATCCACTTTCTTGTGAGCCATATGCCCCCACCAGATCAATACATCGGTATCCCTGAGCACCTCTTCGGTAAGACCGTGCTCCGGCTCATCCAGCGTCGCCGTACGGATGGAAAAGTCCGGACAGCGGATGCCTTCGGCCAACGCTTGATGTATCCCTGTCGGATAAATCGTCGCCACTTTCTGATGAATTTTTTCATGCTGGAATTCGTTCCAGATCGTCACACTTATCATGTTCATCCGCTCCTTATTTGTGAGGTTTAATATGTACCGTCACTTTGTGGGGTATCTTACATATGTCCCCATAAGTCCATCGGCCCCATGCCAACCTCTTTGCCCCACTGCGCCAAATAGCGACGGTCGGGGAGCCCGTCCTTGATCCTCTTGTGAACCTGATTCGGCTCCCAATCATCCAAAACCATGGAAATCAGCCGTTCGCGAACTTCCGCGTAATCCGGGGATTGACCCAGATCGTTGCGTTCTTGCGGGTCGGTGTCCAGATCGTACAATTGAACCGGATACTGGGCGTCATGGTGGTAAATCAGCTTATATTGCTTATGTCTAACCATCCGAAACGGCGAATGGGATTGCAACATTTTTAACTCCGAAAATACCGGGCGATTCACCCACTGAGCAAGAGCGGCCGAATTCTCCGTCCCTGTCAGCAGTGGGGTCAAATCTTTGCCGTCGATGCCGGGAGGCTGCGGCACTCCGCTTAAGCCGGCGAAAGTTGGTGCAAGATCGACCAGGCTGACCGGCACATCCAGTTGTTTTCCTTTCAGCAACTGCTCGCCTCCTTCGGAGCGGGGAATCGCATACCAGACCATCGGGACTTTCGCCGCCCCTTCGTAAAAGCTCTGTTTCCAGAACATCCGCCGGTCGCCCGCCATATCGCCATGGTCGCTGACATAGACAATGATCGTGTCCCCTGGCAATGAACACGCCGCCTCGACGACTCGGCCGACACAACAACCCGGCGTATCCGGCACGAGCTACGCGAACCTGCTCATCGCTCACTTCATCGGTTTTCAGTCGTTGATACCAATCCTCCATCCAAGGGTGAAGCGGGTCTTGGTCGCGGGGAATGGCTTCGTGCCCTTCCATCGCCTTATATGCCTGTTCGTACAGATCGGGCGGACAAACGTAGGGCGAATGGGGGGCGAAAAAGCCGACCGTGAGCAACAAAGGGCGGGAGTCATCCGCGCTTCTGCTTTGTAAAAACTG
>JAJFMO010000102.1 GCA_020697475.1 Paenibacillaceae bacterium
TCAAGTATTAAGCCGGTTTCGCAACCGCAAGGATCAGAACGAGACGATCAAAGGAATTAAGCGCGGTACGGTCGACATCGTGATCGGTACGCATCGCTTGTTATCGGCCGATGTGCAGTTCAAGGAGCTCGGGTTGCTGATCGTCGACGAGGAGCAGCGGTTCGGCGTCTCGCATAAGGAGAAGCTGAAGCGGCTGAAGACGAACGTGGATGTGCTCACGCTGACAGCCACTCCGATTCCTCGCACGCTTCATATGTCGATGCTCGGCGTTCGGGATTTGTCCGTCATCGAGACACCCCCGGAAAACCGCTTTCCGGTGCAAACCTATGTGGTCGAGTACGGGCTGAGCCTGGTGCGCGAGGCGATCGAACGGGAGCTGTCCCGCGAAGGGCAAGTTTACTATTTGTTCAACCGGGTGCAAGGGATTACCCAGATGGCCGACCAAATCGCCGAACTGGTTCCCGATGCGAGAATCGCCGTGGCGCATGGACAGATGCAGGAGCAGGAGCTCGAGCGCACGATTCTCGAATTTCTGGACGGCGAGTCCGACGTGCTGGTCAGCACCAGCATTATCGAGACTGGAGTGGACATCCCGAACGTCAACACGCTGATCGTCCACGATGCCGACAGGATGGGGCTGTCGCAGTTGTACCAATTGCGCGGCCGGGTCGGCCGTTCGAACCGGATTGCGTACGCTTATTTCACTTATCAGCGGGACAAGGTGCTTAACGAAGTGGCGGAGAAGCGGCTGCAGGCGATCAAGGAATTCACCGAACTTGGCTCCGGCTTTAAGATCGCCATGCGCGACTTGTCCATCCGCGGGGCGGGCAATTTGCTTGGAGCCGAGCAACACGGGTTCATCGCCTCGGTCGGCTTCGATCTGTATTCGCAGATGCTGGCTGATGAAATCGCCAAGCGGAAGGCGGAAATCCACGGCACAACCAAGGAAGAAGAAGCCGAATGGACTACCTTGTTTGACGTCGATGTCGATGCGTACTTGCCGTCCGACTATATTTACGACAGCATGCAGAAGATCGAAATTTACAAGAAAGTGGCCACGGTCCGATCACTCGAGGAAGCGGCCGATCTGGCGCTGGAACTTGAAGACCGGTTCGGCAAATTGCCGCAGGCGGTGTCGAATTTGCTGACGGTGGCGCGTATCCGCGTATACGGCAAGGAATACGGGATCGAATCGATTACGATGAAAGGCGACGACTTGCATATAAGGATGCGGTCCGATCAGATCGAACGGCTGGACGGCAATAAGTTGGTGAAGCTGGCTCAGACCTTCGACCGCCGGGTCAGCCTGTCGACGGGCTCGCAAATTGCCATGACGATGAAATGCAAGGGATTGAAGACAGAAGAATCCATGGCGTTGTTGGAACAATTTCTGATACAATACAATGGAGCTTTGAAGACGAAAGGGGTACTCCAGAATGTCGCTAATTAACCGCAAGGCAACGATCCGATCTTTGACGTACGCTTTATGCTTTGCCCTCGCTGTCTTCGCGCTTGCCGGATGCGGAAAGAGCAGCGCCGCCACCGACGGCAGCAAAGTAATTGCGACTTACACGGGCGGGCAAGTGACGCAAGCCCAATTCGATAAATTTATGGCGATCAGCAGTTTTCTGAACCCGAACTTGCAACAATACACCGGGCAACCGGATTTCGCCGACCAGATGCTGCAGCAGATGATTGCCACCGATTTGTTGGCAGCGAAAGCCGACAACAGAGCCAAGGCGTCCGCGGATGCCGATGTGAAGAGCCGGCTCGATCAATACACCCAGTTGTTTGAGGCGCAAGGAGGCAAGGGAGCGTTCGACCAGCAATTGAAGCAGAGCAATCTTGCCAAGGCCGACCTTCAGCACTATATGCAGCAGAACTTCTACGCGATCGGCGGCGCGGAAGCGGGCATTAACGAGAAAGACGTGAAGGACAACTACGATCAGATGCTGTCCGCCGATCCACACACGTTCGATATCGCCACGGTCAGTCATATCTTGATCGGACTGCAAGACCCGAACACCGGCCAGAATGTGCGGACGAAGGAAGAAGCTCTGAAGCGGGCTAACGAAGTGTTGGACAAGCTGAAGAACGGCGAAGATTTCGGTGCGCTTGCCAAACAATATTCCGACGACCCGGGTTCCAAGGACAACGGCGGAACGTATACCGACGCCCCGGTGTCCCAATGGGTTCCGGAGTTTTCCAAGGCTGCGGTAGAATTGCCGCTGAACCAGATCAGCACGCCGGTCGAGACCGATTACGGTTATCATATTATGAAGGTGACTGCACGCTCCACGCAGTCGTATGATGCGGTGAAGGAACAAATCCGTTCCCAGCTTGCGCAGAAGAGCATTTTCGATTTCATCGAGCAACAGCTGCCGGCATTGATTCAGACCGACACGCTGAAGACGCAAGCCGGCGCCGCTCCGACTACGCCAGCCAATCCTGCAACCCCGGCCAGCCCGGTTTCTCCAGTTATGCCTTCCACGCCGCCGGCAGGAACACCGTAAGTTAGGATGCGCAAGAAATGACCACAATTAAACTTTAATTTGTGGTCGCGCATCCCCTATGCGTTGATTTTCAAAATATGGACATACTAAACACCACAGCGTCCTCGCCGTGGTGTTTATCGTTTGGGGGAGGCGCACAAAAAACCAAGCTTGAGCGGCACATGTCCAACTAACCCAAGGTGTATAAGAATTTAACCAGAAACGAATACTATAGCCAATCATCCCCTACACAGAAAGCGAGGCATCGAGAAGTATGAAAGCTACTGGAATCGTTCGTCGGATAGATGATTTGGGCAGAGTCGTCATACCCAAGGAGATACGCAGGACGCTCAGGATTCGCGAAGGGGATCCGCTGGAAATTTTCGTCGATAGGGACGGGGAAGTCATACTTAAGAAATATTCTCCCATCGGCGAGTTGGGCGACTTTGCCAAGGAATACGCAGAATCTTTGTTTGAAAGCACAGGTCATATCGTCTTAATTTCCGACCGGGACGCGGTAATCGCCGTATCCGGCGGGTCGAAGAAGGATTATTTGGAGAAGCAAGTCGGCGCGATGGTCGAAGACAGCATGGACAATCGCAAATCCCATATGGAAACGACCACAGGGGAATATGAAATTTGCAAAGACGCGCAGGAAACCTATGGCTCTTACGTGGTTGCCCCGATTATTGCCGGAGGGGATCCGATCGGCGCGGTGATTCTCGCCAGCAAGGACGACAGTGTACGTATGGGGCAGATGGAACTGAAGATGGCCGAGACAGCCGCCGCTTTCCTAGCCAAGCAGATGGAACAATAAAGTGTCCTCAATTCATAGTGAGCTTTCACAGGACGATGATTTCATCGCTCTGTGAAAGCTTTTTTCTTGTCTATGTATGGTATACTGGCAGGGCAATGAAACTTGCGATTCGGGAAAAAATGGGGTTTTACAAGCGGCGATGAAATCGGGTTTATTGAAAGGGGCGGCCATTCTCGGCGCAGCGGCGGTTATCTCGAAGCTGCTCGGCACGATGCAGAAGATCCCTCTGCAAAATATCGCCGGGGACGGCGTATTCGGCATTTATAATATCGTTTATCCGTTTTACATCCTGATTTTGTATGTAGCGACGGCCGGGTTTCCGGTGGCCATCTCGATTTTCGTGGCGGAGCGGGCAGCGCGCGGCGATTATGGCGAGGCGCGACGGGTGCTGCGGGTCGCGGTCGCGATTTTGTCGGCCAGCGGTGTCGTCTGCTTCCTGCTGATGTTTTATGGCGCGGGTGCGATCGCCGCGGCAATCGGAGTGCCGGCCGCCGCTCCGGCGATTCGCAGCGTGTCATTCGCTCTGCTGCTTGCCCCCCTGATGGGCGCGTTGCGCGGCTATTTCCAAGGGCTGCAGCAAATGATGCCGACGGCGGTGTCGCAGGTGGCGGAGCAATCGGTGCGCGTGGCGGCGATGATCTGGCTGTTGTTTTATTTGACCGGCATCGGCAGCAGCGACAGTTACGTGGCGGCGGGCGCCACGTTCGGCTCGACCGCCGGCGCACTCGCCGGCTTGCTGGTGATGCTTGGGTATTGGTGGCGCGAGCGGGCAGGGGCGAACGGTACCCTGCTTGCCGCAACTACTCCATTACCCGAGCCGTACGGCCGCTTGGCCAAGCGATTCGCGGCCTATGCGTTGCCGATTTGCCTCGGCTCGATCGTCTTGCCGATGCTGTCGATCGCCGACGCCTTCACGATGCCGCGCTTGCTGCAGATGAACGGCGGCAACGAGCAATCGGCGCTCGTCGCCTTCGGCCTCTATAACCACGGGCTGCCGCTCGTGCAGCTTGTCTCGATGATCGCGACCTCGATGGCGGTGGCCCTCGTTCCGGCGATCGCTGAAGCGAAGCAATTGCGCCGGCCCGCCGTCATCCGTTCGCGCACCGAGCAAGCGATGCGGCTCACCTGGCTCGTGTCGCTGCCGGCCTCGTTTGGGTTGGCTGTCGCGGCCGTGCCGCTGAACGTCATGTTCTACGAACGGCCGGACGGCTCGCTTGCGATGGCGATTCTCGCTTTCACGGCGGTGTTCAGCACCGTCAGCGTTGTCGCCGCAAGCATTCTGCAAGGCTTCGGCTCGGTTGTGCCGCCGGCGCTGAACATGCTGGCGGCGGCCGCCTTCAAGATCATCGGCAACGTGATCTTGACGCCCTTGTGGGGCATCGAAGGCGCTGCCGTTGCCGCGGTGTTGGCGTTCGCCGTCGTGTGCGGGCTGAACGTGCGCTTGCTCGTGCGGGCGACCGGCGCCCGCTTCGATTGGCGCGGGAGCGTCGTGCTCCCGCTCGCTTCCATTGCGCTGATGTGCTGCGCCATCGCGCTGTTTCTGTTCGCGGCCGCCGCCGTCCGCGAAGCGTTGCCGGACCGTCTCCCCGCACGCGCGGTGGAGACGGTCGTGGCGCTGGGCGCCGTGCTTCTCGGCGCCCTCGTCTACCCGGCGGCGATGCTCCGCCTGGGTGCTGTCACCGCCGCCGACTTGGCGCTGTTGCCTTACGCGGCGCGCTTCACTCCCTGGCTCACCCGGCACGGCTGGGTGAAGCCGTAATCCGGCGCCCGGCGCCGACGACAAAACCGCATCCCACCCGAAAAGAGGTGTCGATTCCATGCAAGCGAAAATTACGGTCGTCGGCTTGGGCAGCGGCGACGAGAATCAACTGACGCTCGGCGTCCTGCGTAAGCTTCAGCAGGCTGGCCGTCTCTATTTGCGAACTGCGGATCACCCTGTCGTCCCTTACCTGACAGGGCAATGCCCGGACTGGCAGAGCTTCGACGAGCTTTACGAATCAAGCGCCACATTCGAATCCGTCTACGAGACCATCGCCGAGCGATTGATCGCCGAAGCGCAGCAAACGGGCGGCGACATCGAAATCGTCTACGCCGTTCCCGGCCATCCGCTGGTCGCCGAGTACACCGTGCAGCTGTTGCGCGAGCGCTGCCCCCGGCACGGGATCGCCCTGCAACTGCTCGGCGGCGAAAGCTTTCTCGACCAAGCATTCTTAAGCTTCGGCTTCGATCCGATCGAAGGCTTCCAGTTGTTTGACGGCAGCCAATTCGAGCAGATTCGGATCGACCCGCGCAAACATTCGCTGATCGCGCAAGTGTACGATGTGTTTACCGCGTCCGAAGTGAAGCTTGGGCTGATGGAACATTTTCCCGACGATTATCCGGTTTATGCAGGTTATGCACTCGGCGTCGAAGGGGAGCAGCGCATCGTCGAACTCCCGCTCTACGAGCTGGACCGACAGGAACAGTACGGCAACCTGTTGTTGATCTGGGTGCCCCATACGGTGCAACCGGACATCGTTAACCGCAGTTTCGAGCATCTGTGGGGTCAAATCGCGAACGCTAGCGAATCAAGGAACACCCCGACAAACTCGTCGTCGGCCGCCAACCTCAAGGACAGCGCAACAAAGCTGGCGGCTGCGCTGGCTTCAGACGATCCCGAGTCCATGCAAAGCCTGATCGCCGACCTTTTGCTGCATCTGCTGATCCTTGTTCGCAACGAGGAGAACGTCGGCTCTTTTACCCTGACTGATATCGTCCGCGACTTGAACCAACACTTGAACCAACGCCTGAACAAACGGTTTGGCCGCGATCATGCGGACCCCAACGTTTAAAACGCAAGAAAATGACAACAATGGATTAACGTAAGCGAGTGCATCTGCGGCGAACGGCGAAAAAACTTTGAAAAGCGCGACCCTACTAGCAGGATTTTCCTACCGAACAAAGAATATTACAGCGTAAGCGAATTTCAAAACCATCGTTGCAGAGCAACTATAATTAAGGAGGCAAGTGCGATGAATAAAGCGGATTTGGTAAACAATATCGCGAAGAAGAGCGGAATGGCGAGGAAAGATGTTGAAGTGATCTTGTCCGGTTTCCTGGGTGAAGTGACCGAAGTGTTGTCCACCGGCGGCAAGGTCCAATTAGTCGGCTTCGGTACGTTCGAGACGCGCCAGCGCGGCAGCCGAGTTGGACGCAACCCGCAAACCGGCAAAGAAATTCAAATTCCGGCAACCAACGTTCCGGCGTTCAAGGCAGGCAACAAGCTTAAAGAAGCGGTAAAATAATGAGGTTGGACAAGTTTTTGAAAGTTTCGCGGCTCATCAAGCGCCGCACGGTCGCCAAGGACGTCAGCGACCAGGGCCGAGTCTGGATCAACGGCAAAGAAGCGAAGGCGAGCAGCGATGTGAAGGTCGGAGACGAATTGCGCATCCGATTCGGGCAGAAGAGCGTCGTCGTGCGCGTCGAGCAAATTGCCGAAACGACCCGCAAGGACGAGGCCGGCAATATGTATTCCCTGATCAGGGAAGAATCTCATTCCACATAAATTATGGTTCTAAAATCGGACATCCCTCCATAATCTAGCCATAGAATAAGGAGGGATGTTTGCTATGATGGAGCAGGGGAAGACAAAGCGGCAGGAAGTAAAGATGCTCAACCGCAAGCTGCTGGAAATTTCCGGCGTGATGAATGTGGAGAGCTTCGACAGCGAAGAATTTCTGCTTGAAACCGAGTGCGGTTTTTTGGCGATCAAAGGGCAAAATTTACATATAAAAAATTTGAGCCTGGAGCAGGGGCTCGTGGCGATCGAGGGCGCGGTGAACGAGTTGGCTTACCTGGACGCCTCCTCCCATGACAAATCCAAAGGGTTTCTAGGGAAGTTGTTTAGGTGAGCCTGAACATACAGTTTTTGACGATGGGCACGATGATCGCTAGCGGCCTGGCTCTCGGCGTCTTCTACGATATATACCGTGTCGTGGCTCGCCTGCTGAGAGCGGTGCGGAAGCTGCAGCCGATCTTCGATATCGCCTATTGGATCGCAGCCGCCCTGCTTGTCTTCCGTGTACTCTACGTCAGCAACTACGGCCAGTTGCGGATGTTTGTCTTCCTTGCCCTGCTGCTCGGCATTTCAATTTACTATGCGCTTCTGAGCGGATGGGTGATCCGTATCATCTACGGGGTGATCCGCGCGGGTAAAGCGGTGATCCGATTTTGCGTGAGGCTGTTTCATGCTGTCATCGTCCGGCCGGTTCTCTTAGTATATCGCGTGGTGAAAGTCCTTCTGGGCTTTTTGCTGGCGCTGTCTATTTTTCTTGGAAAATTTGTGCTACAATTGCTCTATCCTCTGTGGTTTTTGCTGAAATTTCTTTTTCGGCCGATGATTAAGCGGTGGAAGACCCCGTTATGGGCGCTTGCGGCGATCGGCTGGCTGAAGAGGTGGCTGAAGCGGATTTTTTGAACATTTCAAGAGAATTTTTTCGTATTCTCGCATTTTTTTTATCGGGAGGCCCGATCCATGTCCGGCGGCAGGAAAGGCTCTTATCGCAGGAAACGTATGGCGTTATTATTTTTGACAGGCATGATGATTTGGGGTGGAGCGACCTTGTGGGATCAGATCGGCAAGGGCGACGTCAAGGCGGAGCAGCTCGATTCGTTGAATGCCGAGCTGGCCAAGGCGACACAGGCTAACGATGATTACAAGCGGGAAGTGGCCAGGCTCAACGACAAAGAATATCTGGAACAGAAAATTCGCAGTGAGTTGCATTATGCCTATCCCGGCGAAACCATCTTCTACGTGCCGAAATAAAAGTTTGCACAAGTTAAGCGGATGCACCCGTGTCTTGACCGACTTTCGTATTTCTAGTATAATCGGCATATCCAGGTTTATTAATATAATTTAGGAGGAACGGTTTAATTTATGGCAATTGAAGTCGGCACCAAGTTACAGGGTAAGGTGACGGGGATCACTCACTTCGGGGCATTCGTCGAGCTTTCAGAGGGAGTTACCGGCTTGGTTCACATCTCGGAAATCGCTGACAATTACGTGAAAGATGTGAATGATCACTTGAAGCTGGGCGATGTCGTGACGGTGAAAGTCATCAATGTCGACAAAGACGGCAAGATCGGCTTGTCCATCAAGCAATCGGTTGATAAACCTGTGGATGCAAGGCCCGCAAGACCTGCGCGCCCGCCCAGACCGGGTGACGGAAGACGGGACGACCGGGGCGGCAGAGGATTTCGCGGTTCCCCGAACAAGCCTTCTTTCGAAGATAAGGTGTCGCGATTTCTCAAGGATAGCGAAGAACGCATCTCGTCCTTGCGCAAGAACACCGAAGGCAAGCGCGGTGGCCGAGGCGCAAGGCGCGACTGATCGCATAGATGAACCGTGGGGCCCTAAGCCTCACGGTTTTTTTGACCTTAACGAAATTTATAAGTTACGGGGTCCCCGCAAAGTCCTGAATCAGATTCGAAGCAAGGCTCCACTTTGTGGGGTCTTTTAAGTCCAGCGGTAATATGTCAAGTCCCTGATTCGAGGAAATTGGAAAAAAATTCGGGCAAAAGCACCACGAGTCAGGAAAAAAAGCATCACTGAACAG
>JAJFMO010000599.1 GCA_020697475.1 Paenibacillaceae bacterium
AAGACGTCTCCAAAGATGTATTAAACGTAGTCAAGAAGAAAACGGGCAAGCAGGTGTCCCGCAACGATATTTACAAGCTGGCCAGCGGTGTTAAGCCGTCGACGATGCAAAGCGATGCGCAGCTGCGGCAACTGATCAAGCAAGTGGCGGGCCTGGTGAACGCACCGGTGTCCGAGAAGATGGTGAACGACATCATTACGGCGGTCAAGGGCAGCCAAGGCGGTCTCGCCAATATGGAGCAACTGATTCGCATGATGACCGGCAAGTAAACGCTTCGGTGTTTCTCCACTGGGCACCCGAATCGCAGACTATTCCCTGTTACCTTGGCATAAGCTTCCGGCCGAATCCTTCAATGGATGCCCGAAGCTTATGCTTTTTTGGCATGGCGTGATATAATAAGGCGATTTGTATCTTGTGTTTCATTGGAAAGTATGGGTGAGAACTATGGATCCGATGAGCAAAATGTGGGCTTCCTTCGTGGCCATCGGCTTGATGATTGTCGCGTCGCTGATCATCACGTTCGCCAGAATGAAGACGAAGGGGTTTGTTCGCGTCTTGTTATCCGTCGTTGCATTTCTTCTGTTTATCCCGATTTTGCTTTATATGCTCGTTTCCATGATATAGATCGGCGATATGGATCGCACCACGACGCGCATTTATGAACTATGGGAGTATGGGCAATGCTGGAACTTAAAGGACGCAATATTCATAAAACGATTCAACCGCAAATCGGGCGGACGATTTTGCAGCAGGCGGTCGACAACGGCATCGATTGGGGGTTTCAATGCACCCGCGGAATTTGCGCGCGCTGCCGTTGCTTGATCAGCGAGGGGATGGAATACCTATCCGAGCCGAATGATGCCGAATGGGATCGCCTGGAGCCGGAGGAGCTGGACCGCGGATACCGGCTCGGCTGCCAGACGGTCGTCGAGCGCGACGGAGCGATGAAGGTCAGCCATCGACCGTATTTTTGGTAACCGGGGTCCGCATCGCAGGAGAGAGGGAAAGAGAATGGCATGGATCCGTTTTATGCCTGAAGATAAAAGTGCCAAAGTCAAACCGGGTACGACGCTGTTCCAAGCGGGAAGAGCGGCCCGCGTATTTATTCGCTCCCGTTGCGGAGGGAATGCGGCTTGCTTGATGTGCAAGGTCAAGGTGGAAGATCAGAGCGGCTTGGCGCCGCCGAACCGCAACGAGATTCTTAAGCTCGGCTCGCTGACCAAGCAAGGGGTTCGCTTGTCCTGCCAGGCTCGCATCACGGGAGACGTGACGGTGGAGGTGCCGGAGGACCCGCTGAAGTCGGCGATCCGGGCACTCCTGGCCAAGCAGCAAGAAGATGATGACGGGATCTGAAGGATTATGAAAGTGGTGAAATAATCAACATGAATTGGGGCAAGACAATGAGGGCGGCTGTAACGGTCGCGATGGCAACAGGTATCCTGCTCCTCGCCGGCGGCTGTTTGTATCCGAAGGAGCTCAGACAGGAAAACCAGGTGCCGTCCGGCGAGTATATAGCGCTCGTGCAGCATGCGATTGATCAGTTCCATCAACAGACCGGCGTGCTGCCGATCAAAAACAGCGACATGGATACTCCGGTCTATGAGAAATACCCGATCGATTTCAAGAGATTGCAAGACCGCCATCTGTTGGGGACGATCCCGCCGAACGCGTTCGAGAAAGGCGGAACGAACCTTTACGTTCTCGTTAACGCGGAGACGGCTCCCAAGGTGAAAATGCTGGATCTGGTGTCCTACCAGCAAACCGGAGACATACAGAAACTCGTCGATACGTATCGCAGCAAGCATAACGGGGAAATCCCCTCCGGCGCACCTGTCGTCGACCATCTGTATTGGCTTGATTACGCGAAGCTTGGGACAAAGCCGCCAGCGATCAAGAGCCCATATTCGCGCAATTATTTGAACTTGCTCGTTCACGATTCCGGCAAAGTCGCCATCGATTACGGCCCGGAGATCATGAGATTGCTGCAGAATCAAGGATCGCCGCCGGTTCCGGACGAAGATCTGCGCGAACGATTGGCCGCTGCTTACGACTTCGTGCCGGCGCTTTCCTACCCTTATTATTGGGTTCATAACGAACCTGTCATCCGACCTTGACGGCCTTCATACAGGCTATCAAGGTTTTTTTCATGTTTAGGAATAAAAATAGAAAGTCATAATTATCGAAACGGTACATATATTTTTACTAGTCTATGAGCATGTACGAGTACCGTCGCAAACGGTCAGCCACATCGTTAGTCCATCATCCCGCCGACCATGCGGCCTTCGCTTGTTTACATCATCCTTGGGAGGGGAATAAGTTGGAAAAAGTCGATATTTTTAAGGACATTGCAGAACGAACAGGGGGTGATATATACTTGGGGGTCGTTGGCGCGGTTCGCACGGGAAAATCGACCTTCATCAAGCGTTTCATGGAATCGATCGTGCTGCCCAACATTGGATCCGAGTCCGAGCGCGTCAGGGCAACCGATGAGTTGCCGCAAAGCGCGGCAGGACGGACGATCATGACGACCGAGCCCAAGTTCGTTCCCAATCAAGCCGTGCAAATATCC
>JAJFMO010000103.1 GCA_020697475.1 Paenibacillaceae bacterium
CTTTTGCATCGCACCCCAAAAATCGCTGTTCATCTCTTCCTTGATCAATCCAATGAAACCGATCTTCGCTTTAGTCATCGTCTCGCCCTCCTGGAATTACTTCGTTCCGAACTCGCCCTGCTCCAGCATCGTCTTGAAAGGATGATCCGTTACTCCTGTCAACGGAAGCTCAATTCGCGCATGGCGCCGAACGGATTCATAGAGAGAGTAAATAATCTCAGCTGCGCGAAGTGCGTGAACATGGGAAAGCTCGCATTCCGTCCCATTCTGCAAACTATCCACTATATGGCGAATAACCCCGGACATTTGCTCCCCTGGAGGCGATTTGACCGGATCCGGCTTCCAACTGGGATCATCGTAGGCAACAGCTTTCTGGCACAACCCGTCCCAATTGACTTCGATAAACCCTTTCGTTCCCAGTACCCGGACCCCTGAGCCCAAATCTTTGTCCGGACCGCCGATTTGAAAGCCGGCCCTGACCCCATTCTGAAATACGATGGTGCCGACGGCCATAATCTCTGCTGGAATTCCGAAATTCGTCTTGATTTCGCTGGTATCTACCGCTCCAAGCACCCATCTGGCCGGCGTTTCATCCATAAAGCTCATTGCCTGATCGAACGTATGCGTCCCGCAATCCAGCAAATGGGGAGGAGAATACAAATCCAATCGTTGGATGTCGCCGATCCGACCTTCCTTGATCCACTCCCTAACAAGACGGTTGCCTTGGGCAAAACGCCGTTGATGGCAAAACGCCAGCAGACACCCGGTCGATTCCGCAATGCGGCCCATCTCCACGGATTCGCCCCAAGTGGGCGCCATCGGCTTTTCAGACAAATACGCTTTGACTCCTGCTTCGGCACAATCTCTGAACACTGGCAGATGCAGGCCTGTCCACAAGCAACTGATGACCAAATCCGGACGTTCTTTGGCCAGCATTTCCTTGTAGTCGCCGTACACATTCGCCTCGAATCCGAATTCCTGATTTAATCCTTTTGCCGCTTCCTCGTTCAAATCGGCCAAACCGACAACTTTGCAGCGAGGGTCCTGCTTCAGCCCCGTTGAGTGCTGTGCCGCCCGCCGCCCGCAACCAATGATCGCTACCTTGTACAATGCGTTTTCTGCCATGAAGAATTCCTCCTTGGAAAAAGTAGTTTTCGTTGTCCATGTCTATCCGAAGCCGACAAACGCCCGAAATCGGGCTAAACCAAACCCGCTTCTTTCAAATTCAAATAGCTGGCCGTCAGCGTCTCGAAAGGGGTCAAATTGCGCACCCGATCCTGCTCCACGACGACCCAATCCACTCCGGTTTCAATGGCCGCCGTCACGGATTCCTTCACTTTGACCACACCGGTGCCGACCGCCGTGAATTGGCCGCGCTCGCTCAGCGCGTACAAATCTTTGATATGAATGGCCGGGACACGACCCGCCATTCTGTGCAACAGCTGCACCGGGTCGGCCCCGCCAAAGGTCGCCCAAGCCACATCCAGCTCAAAATACAAGCATTGCGGATCTGTAAACTCTGCAAGAATATCCAACGCATAAAGACCGTTGAATGTCGTGATGAACTCACGCTCATGATTGTGATAGCATAATTTCAATCCTTCTGCTGCAAGCCTTCGACCAACCTCATTGTACAATTCGGCGTCCCGCAGCAGACTCTCCTTGGGATGACTGGGACCGCCCCATACGGAAACATGAGGAGCTTCCAGCGCAATGGCGTTGGCGATGATCGTATCCAGATTTTCGCGCAATTCCGCCCGCTTCGCGCTGTAAGTAATGACTTGCAGGCCAAGCTCGTGAAATCTGCTCAGATTCGACTTGACATCCCCCTTGAGCAGCTCTCTCGCACCTTCGACCCCCCGGTAGCCGATCTCCGCCGCCTTGCGCATCGCTCCCCAAAAGTCTTCCTTCGTTTCCTCACCGATCAATCCGATGAACCCGATGTTCGCTTTCGCCATCTGCACGTCCTCCCTCCCCTACGCCATATCCACATCTTTCACTTCACCCCGCCTACAAAGCTTGTCCGCCATGTCGGGTAAAGCGGCTTCCAACCGTATTGCTGGCGAGCCTTCGCGTTCGACGCCCCGCGCTCCCAATCATTCCTGTTCGAAAATGTTTCCGGCACAGGCGCGCCAAGCGCTTGAGCAAAAAGCGGAAGCCAATCCGAGCCTTTGGCCGGCTCGTCGTCCACGATGTTGACGGGCCCGGATGGCCATTGCAAAGCCGAAAGCGCTGCCTCGGCAGCATCCTCTACATGAAGGAAAGAAGTAACGCCTTCGGTTGCCGGAAGCTTTTGCTCAAAAACTTGCTCCGCCATAAAACCGTTGGGCTCATACCAAGTGCCCGGCCCATAAAACATCCCATATCGAAGTATAACATGTTGCGGAATTTCTGACGCAGCTTTTTCTAACGCCAATATCCCGTCTATTGTCGTCTTTCGAGGTCCGGTGGCTGATACATGCAAGGGAACCTCTTCGGTTGCCGGCCCCTCTCCCGGTTCATACGCCCAACAAATGCTTTGCACAATGATCCGTTGGACGCCGACCGCCAGCGCAGCATCTACCAAATTCCGCGTACCTTCTATTCGTATTCTGGTGTTGTCCGAGAAATTACGGCTGCTCAGCGAAGTCAATTGATGAATGATTACGTCCGGTCGAGAATCTTCCAATGCCGATCGTATCGCCTGCCTATCAAATACATCAGCGAGCTTTGCTTGAGCTCCCATTTTTTCGATGATCGATTTCTTGCCCTCTCTTTGGGTGATTCCTATGACTTCATGGCCTGCACGAATCAATTTGGGGAGCAATAGACGCCCCACCACTCCGGTAGCTCCAGCGACAAAAATTTTCACAGACCTTCCTCCCATTCCCAATCCTTGAAAATAATTACTTCAAAGCTTTCAGCCAATCTGCATAACGGGTAGGAGCCATTCTAAACTCAGACAATGGAACGAGTTTCGGTTGTTTCAGGCCAAAGTAACCCGCCTCGTTGTCCGTGACGACTCGGCGAGGATCTTGGCCCGTTGCCAAGAATCGCCGTACAAATTCGTCCAGCTCCATCTGTTCGGGACCGGCTATATCAACGATACCATGTGCCGGCGAGGCAAGCGCGTAGTCAACAAGGGCATCCGAGACATCAGCCGCTGCAATCGGCTGCACAAGGGAGGGCGGCAGTCGAACCGTATCGTTTTCGGTCGATATATATGCTATACTGCCGGCAAACTCAAAAAATTGTGTGGCGCGAACGATCGTATAAGGCATCCGAGAATTTTGGATCAACGATTCTTGCCTCATTTTTGCCCGGAAGTATCCGGTCTCCAGCAGGAGATCGGTACCGACGACCGACAAGGCGATGTGGTGAGATACGCCGGATCCGGTTTCGGCAGCAAGGATATTTCGGGTCGAGGTATCGAAGAACTCCATGACGGCATCATCCTCGAAGGATGGCGAGTTGGTCACATCTACTACAATTTGAGCGCCTCGGATTGCCTTTTCCAAGCCTTTGCCCGTAACAGAATTGACGCCCAAGGACGGCGATGCCGCCACAACCTCATGACCAAGATTACTAAGATTGGATACGAGTTTCTTGCCGATGAGTCCGCTCCCGCCGAAAACTACAATTTTCATTGCTTATTCCTCCAATTTCCCCTAATCGGGTTCGTTATCTATCACTCATATAACGAGTACGTCCATTTTTTGTGACAACAAATCCGGATAAAGAATGGTTGTGAGAATATGCAGGAAATGTACAAGCAGTATAAAGGATTGCTGTTTAAGCTTGCTTATCAACTAACCGGTTCGGTTTCCGATGCGGAAGATGTCGTGCACGACGTATTTATCAGGATAAATGACGCACAGCCGGAAAAACTCGTAGAACCTAAAGCTTATCTGTACAAAATGGTAACAAACCGCTGTCGTGATTTGCATAAATCCGCACGCAAAAGGCGGGAGCGTTATTTTGGCGATTGGCTTCCCGAGCCCATCAGAACAGATGATGACATGATAGAGTCGGTCGTCCGCAATGAACTTTTGTCCTACGCTACATTAGTACTGCTCGAAAGGCTGACGCCCTCTGAACGAGTTGTTTTTGTTCTTCGTGCGGCATTCGGCTTCGAATATATTGAGCTAGCCAAGCTTATTGACAAAAGCGAAGTGAATTGCCGCAAGCTGTTTAGCCGTGCGACGGCAAAGATGAGCGACGCTTCTGAAAATCATATTTATTCCGAATCTGGATCAGCTGCCAATGAAGAGGTTCTTGGCTTTGTAGAAGCACTTAAACAGGGAGATCTGAATCGAATTTTAGCCATGCTTGATCGGAATGTGGTCTTGGTCTCGGATGGAGGAGGAAAAGCACTTGCTGCAGTCAACCCGATCAAGTCGCGGGAGCATGTTGCCAGATTCCTGCTGGGGGTTATACGCAAAACAAACACAGACGATCATGAAACGGTTGTCGAGACGGCTTATCTTAACGGGCAGGTTGCTTTGGTCCTTCGTTCGAGCGAAGGTATTCATACGGTAGGCATTCCCCATGTTGAGAAGAACATCATACAGACGATTTATTTGATCCGAAACCCGGATAAACTAACGCATATTGGCGCAAATATTTTACGAGAAGGAGAAATCTCATGATAGGTCCGCCGGTATCGGAAAATATCTTCGCCATAACAAAGTCTGCAGGAAGAAAATCTGTTTATCATTTTACCCGAGCGAAAAATTTATCTTCAATCGCTCATTTTGATTCTCTATGGTCAAGCCATCGCATATTGCCGGACTCCAATGGCGAACGCCGCTTGGCAACCAAAGAGGTATGTATTGGACCATTTGAACTAAAAGTAAATCCGCATCTTCGCATTCCTGCAAATTTGATGGAGGAGGACTGCACGGTTGAACAATTCCGAGCTTTCCTGGACAGACATGTTTTCTTTTGGCCTACTCGACAAGATTGTCTCAAAATGTTGACTACCTATCAACGAAGAGAGCCTTCCGAACATTTCGCCATACTGGAGCTGGAAGCAAGTCCCCTCCTGATGGCACACTGGAAGTCTGTCCGCTTGTCCAAGTACGACTCCGGCAGTTCGCCCCGATTTCCAAAAAACTGCAATTACAGAAAGAGCCCTGCCATGTTTGTGCCTCTGGCCGATTTTGGCCGCAAGACCAATAATTCCATTCCCGTAAAGCCCTCGGAAATCAAAGAGATCCTCATTGAAAACGAAACCTCCTCAATTACTCATTTTTTAAGAGCCCTCTATTGCGACCATCCGGAAGATATACCGAGCGAATGGTTGGGACTGTCTAAATCAATACGCCAATTTCCTTTTAATAACGGTGACCAGCCATAAGAGAAGAGGGATCCCGATCCCGCAAACAGGGAAGATCACAGATACCCAGAGCTTGTCGTATGCAGCAATTATCGTTTCATCAGGAATCAGAATCGCCATAATAAAAATTCCCGGTATGCTGAACCAAATGATTTTCCGCCAATTTTTCACCTGGAACAACTGCGCCGTTTCATAGGTGGCCACAAACAAATATAAGGATAATTGGGCAGTCACTCCGAAAACCCAAATAAATATGACGAATATATCCAGGTTTTGAACAAAATCCAATATATCGATGGTTCTTACATAAATAAAGTAAGAAAACCGTATTTTAGCCGCTAAATTCGGTCCGAAAATCATAAGCACCATAAGAGTGGCCGTAACGGCCATAACAACGGTAATGCCTATGCCTATCATGGATTTTTGAAGCGCCTTTCGGGGATTCTTCATAAAAGCGACAATCACCAACAAGGTGAACGGGCCTGCGAACCAATAAGCGGGACGAATGGATACTTTGACAATGTTTTCCCATCCGGTGTCGGCATAGACAGGCAGTAAATGATGCCAGTTGGCATTGCCTGCATTTATAATGAAACTGATAACCAAGACAAACACCATGATCGGCCCCACAATTTCGCAAAATCGGCCAATCCCCGTAATCCCTGTGGAATAAGGCAAATATACCATTAAACCTAACAAGAGTAACATGATGATCCAGAGGGGAGTTCTGTCGATGAGAATGGGTTTCAAAAAATCCGGAAATCCACGCAGTAAATAAGCAGATAAAGTATACCAGGCAAAGAGATACGGAAGTACAATCAGTCTTCCCAACCATTTGCCCAGCAGAGCCCGGCTGAATTGTGCCAACGTTTGGTGGGGGTGGAGCATGCTCAGATGAACGACAAGGAACGTTAAGGCTGCTCCTATGCAGCCCGCCACCAATATCGAAATCCACGAATCTTGTTTCGAGATCAGGACCGCCGGCGTAATATTTATCCAGATGATCGCAACGACTTCCGTTACAATAATCCATACCAATTGCGATCCTGACAGCTTCATCATTCATCCCTGCTTCTCATCTATAATGTACAACTCAAAAAAGAATTTACAGCATACTCTTGACGGAAGAATTGGTCTCGCCCGAATGCTTGAAACGGAGGTCGTCTCGGACCGAAACATCAAGTTTGGGAAAAGTATCGTTCCAATCGTGTCCCAACGTTTTCCACATAGACGGATATTGTTGATGCACACTTTCACCAAATCCGAAGATGTCTGTCTTGCACTGCTTCTGAACTTTTTCAATGAGCTGCTGTACCGATTTCCGTGTCGAATCGCGGAGTTCATCCTGGATGATTTGGAAATCTTGACGTTTCGTCGGATCCAGGTTCGTATTGTTTTCGGCAATGTCTCCTGCTCCGGAGAGAAGGACGTCAATTTTTATTCGTTGTTTATCCATTCGCTTCACACGAATACGTCGACCTAACGAATGCAGTTTGAGGCTAACCGTTCCATTTCCTTGTTTGACGAAATAAGTGAGAGTATAATCGGTTATTTTGCCCGTAATCCAATTGGCATAGAAGGATTCTTTCGCATCCAGAAATCCGCTTAATTTCAGACCCTCCTGTTTGTTAAAAAGAGCAGATCCCATATATACGATTTGATTGGGATCCGTTAATTCAACCGCCGGCAACATGGGCTGCAAGCCCGGACACAAGGCATCCGACAGAATATTCCAGATATAATTACTTTTTAAGCCTAAAGTCGCCTGTTCATGGAAGAGCTCGGTAGCTGAAAATGGCTCAAAAATCGACTCTGCGGAAAGAATGTCTTTCGCTTGACCGTTTTTCACAATATATAGCTTGGAACGCAACTCCGCCTGAGGATGACGAAGAAACACGTCTAACTGGTTGTCTATTCCATGCTCGGCCAACCTTTGTCCGATGAGAATGATCCGGCGATGACCAAAAAACATGTTCCGTGATAACTGTGCCTGCAATTTGGGAAACGCATCGTAAACGTTCTTTCCAGTCGTGCTTAACACGAGGAAACTTTGTTTCTTCGTCCCTCCGCCGGATTCTTGTCCACCTCCAGCACCGGAGGGTATCGCAACTTGAAGGCTAATTTGTAGCTGACCGTCTTTTGTTAAATCCAGCCCTGTTCCCAAAACGAATGCAAGCTGATCCGGTTCCTTCAGGTTCCAGCAGCCGGTTGTGCCCGATATCGTCAGAAGCAGCGCAAGACAAAGCTTACCTGCCCTCGTCATGGGTGATTCGCCCCATTCTCCGCTTCGGTATGGATTACCCTCTTTCGAGGCCTTCGTATCAAGACGGCCTTCAGTCTGCGAGCAATCTCCGGAGCCACCGGGGTTAAATATGGAGTCCCAAACGGACTGAGTTGAATCAGGTGGATTAAAATCGCAATGATCCCGATCGCCAAACCATACAGGCCAAATATTCCGGATAGCATCAACAGGGGGAATCTTAATATTCGAAAGGCATAGGCGAAACGATATCGCGGAATGATGAACGAGGATATTCCGGCAGCGGATACGACAATGACAATAGGCGCGGAAACGATACCGGCACGAACCGCCGCCTCCCCGATGACCAATGCCCCAACGATACTGACGAGTGGCCCTATTTGTTTCGGCAAGCGGATCCCCGCCTCCCGTAAACCTTCAAACATAAACTCCATCATAAACACTTCAATGACTGTCGGAAAGGGTGACCTCTCCCGCAGCGTGGCAATCGTCAGCATCAATTTTTGCGGGATCATCTCTGGATGAAAGTTGGTTAAGGCAATATAAAAGGAAGGAAATAAGACGGAGAAGAGAGCAAATATATAGCGTACCCAGCGAATCAAGGAGACAAACAAAAATCGTTCATAATAATCGTCAGGCGCTTGAAGCCCTTCCCAGAGCGTCATGGGAACGACAAGGGCACAACCGCTTCCATTGCATAATATGGCCACTTTTCCCTCCATCAATGCTCCAACAACGACGTCAGGGCGCTCGGTAACCATCATTTGCGGAAAGGGAGATAGATGAGTGTCTTCAATGGATTCTTCGATATACCCCGAATCGAGAATTCCTTCGATCTCTATCTGATTTACTCTTTTTCGGACTTCATTCAATACGGATGTGGAAGCGATTCCCTCAACATAGGTGATAACTACATCCGTTTGGGTCAATTCTCCGATTTTTAGGGATTCGAATTTCAGCTTCGGCGTGGCCAATATCCTGCGAAGCATAATCGTATTGGATTGCAGGAGCTCTGTAAAGCTTTCTTTGGATCCCCGAATCGATGATTCAACAGAAGGCTCTTCGATCGCTCGAGTCTTAAACTTGGACACATCGGCAAGAAGGGCGGTATCCTCCCCGTCGGCTAAGATCGCCAGGCTTCCCTTTAAGATTTGGGCAGCAATTTCATCAAGACTTGAAAGCTTCTTGCTTTTCAAAACTGAAAAGTGCTCTTGAGCGAACATTTGGGCGACACTATCGATTGTCTCAAGACCTTGAGGCAATCCTTCGTAAATGAACGGCTTAAGAACGTTTGAAATAATTATGTCTGTG
>JAJFMO010000104.1 GCA_020697475.1 Paenibacillaceae bacterium
TGCCTTCTGATCTACTGGAAGCTCCGTTGGATGAACTTATTCAACAGAAAAAAGTTGGTGTGGGCATCAGCAATGTCCATGAAAGAATCAAGATTGTTTATGGTTCGCAATATGGGCTTACATTGAAAAATAGAGAACAAAATGGATCGAAGGTCGAAATTCGATTTCCTGTTCTACAAGAACATCATTAAGCAGGCTGCCGGAAATCCGACAGCCTGCTTGATTAAGTTAATCGCACATTATACTTGAACCAGCTCAGGCACCTTGATCTGCAGCGGTGGGGGGACGAGCCACCCTTTATCCTTGCTTAATCTGAGGTTTTTCAAGCCTTGTGCAACCTTGGTATTGTGATATTTGCCGAATAGACCCGCTACATCCTCACGGATCGACTTGCCGATCATCTGGCTGCACGACGTTATGCTTGCCGCCAAGTCAGCTCCAATCAAGGCGCAAATTTCCGGGTCGGTAAATCGAGCGCCGACGGGGATATCCGCAAGTTGGGCTTTCGGCCGCTCCGGCAAATACGGGGAAGGAGCAATGTCGTTGCGAACTAAAATTTGATCGCATTCTTTGGCTTCCAATTGTGCTTGGTCAACCAAATCTGCCAAAAGTTCCTGCAGATCTTCGTCCCCCGCATGGTATTGGAAGGCTTTGTAAACGGAGACACATCCTTTGGCCTTCGCAGAAAAAGACCAAAGATCGAATATTTCCCCGTAATGGAGGGGTTCATCTTTGGGATTGCCGCTTAGTACACCCATTTCATAACACTCCCCGTTTAGAAATATTGAACTGCTTAATAAGCGTTGTTGAACCCGAACTGTTGATTGACATGGTTATTGGCAAAGGAATTCGTTGCCCTCCCGTAGCCTTGTTGGGAAGAGGAGAAAGAATCTCCGCGCTGGGCAGCATCATGGCCTAATTGATTCCCTTGGTAATTCGCTGTATGGAAAGATTGGGCGGAATTACCCGATCCCCAAGCTGAAGGGCCTCCCGAAGAGCCAGTATTCTGATTTTGGTAAGGCGATTGACCGAAACCGGATTGGTTGGATATTTGATTGGCTCCGCTGATTTGATTACTCAATTGATTCCTGAATTGATTGTTGAATTGATTGCCGAACTGGTTGCCGTATTGAGCCGGCGAGAAGGAGTCGCTGCGTCCAGCGGCGTCATGGCCTAATTGATTTCCATGATAATTCGAGTTGTGAAAAGATTGGGCTGAAGATTGGGCTGAAGATTGGGCAGAGGAAGCTCCTGTTCCCCAGGACGATTGGATTCCAGCCGCGCTATTTAAACCATATTGTCCTGTGGTGTTATTCAAGTAGTTGCCTTGTTGGGCGGGTGAGAAGGAATCACTGCGCCACGTTGCATCATGACCTGCTTGATTACCGCGATAATTGGAAGCATGAAAGGTTCCTTGGGTCGGAAATTGTTGTTGTTGTTGGTTTTGGCCGTAGAATGAGGCAACTTGGCCGACAGGCTGGTAAGATCTTTGCGAATTCTGGTTTCTTGATTGAAATTGCTGATTGTACATGGAATTACTCCTTCTTAGTGAACCGGGTAGTCTTCAGTTCTCATCGAAAACAGATAACTGAAGCCTTCAGTATTATTTTCTGTGTAAGAACAATTTATTGAATCCGACAATGGGAATGATTTGACAATTCATGAACCGGATTTCAATTATCCCCCGTTTGGGGGATTTTTTTTCGCAACAATTAGGTATAAAGTAGGAGAGTCGTTAAAAAATTCATACTAACTTGGGAGTGAAGAAGGATGAGGAAGGCAATAAAACACTTAATCACAGCAGCAACAATCGCATTATCCGTGTTTGCGTTCTCCACGGCGGCGATGGCTGAAGCGGATGCCGATTTCGAAGTCACCGGCGTCGGCTACGAAGACGGCGTGCTGAAAGCAGTTGGGAAATTTACGAACACCGGGGATAAGGTGATTGAGAAGGTCAACAAAGTCGATGTCGGCATCTATCTGTACAACGAGGACGGCGATTCCAAGAAGGTTGCGGATCATGAGTTTACCGACTTGGATTTGCACTTGGCTCCGGGAGAAGAACAGGAATACATCCTGGAATTCCCTGACGTGGCGGAATATACGGATGCGACGAAGTGGAGTGCGGAAGAGGGCGACTGGGAGTTTACTTACTTTGAGAATGGTGCGGATGCCGCTGCTAGCGAAAACGCTCCTGCAGCAGAAGAAGCGACGAATGCCCCCGCAGAGGCAGAAGCTGCAACCGAAGCTCCGGCTGCGGATAACGCCGCGGATGAAGCGAAGCTCGATTTCAACGTCACCAGCGTAGGCTATGAAGATGGAGTCCTGAAAGCCGTTGGAACTTTCTCGAATATCGGCACCAAGAACATCGAGAAAGCCGATAAAGTGAATGTCAAGATCACATTATACAACGATGCCGGCGATTCCGAGCAAGTGGGAAATCACGATTTTACCAATTTGGACCTGCATCTTGCCCCTGGAGAATCGGTGGAATACACGTTGGAATTCTCGGACGTGGCCGAATATTCGGATGCAACCAAGTGGAGCGCTGAAGTGGGAGATTGGGAATTTACTTATTTTGAATAATCATCGAATTTCATGAAAGAGGGATATTGCAAAATGACGGACACAACTCAATCATCAGGCTTCAGCAAGTTTGTTCTCGGTAAGAAGTTCTCGAACTTCATCTTGACGGTCGTCTTTCTGAACGCCATTGTGATCGGATGCCAATGCTACCCTGGCGTGGCAGAAAAGTACGACTCCTTGCTGAACAGTCTGGATATTACGTTTCTGGCCATTTTCACCATAGAAGTGATATTCAAATTATTCGTGTGCCGGAGCAAATATTTCAAAGATGGCTGGAATTTATTTGATTTCATCGTTGTGGCGGCAAGTCTTGCTTTCATGACTTCGCAGTTTGTCAGCGTGCTGCGGATTTTGCGGGTTCTCAGGATTCTCAAGACGATCTCTTCCGTTCATTCGCTGCGCAGAATTATTACTTCGTTGTTTATGGCCATTCCGACCATTGGAAGCATTACTTTGCTGATGCTGATCGTCTTCTTCATTTACGGAGTTGTAGGCGCCACGTTCTATGCGGAAATTTCTCCGACTTACTTCGGGGACTTATCCAAGTCGTTGATTACGTTATTTCAAATCGCCACGTTCGACGACTGGGCGAATATTTATCGGCCCATTGCCGAGCATTCACCCTTCTCCTTGGTTTATTTCGTGACGTTCATCTTTATCGCCGTCTTCATCATGTTGAACCTGGTTATCGGGGAAATTGCCAATAATGCGTCGAAGATACCGGATGAAGTCCAGGAAGATATTGCCGAAATCGAGAAGGAAGTTCACGAGATTAAAGAGGATTCCTCCGAAATCGCCCTGCTTCGCAAGGAACTTCGGGAGTTGAGGCTGCTGCTGGTGGAACAAAAGGAGCAGAAATACAAATCCGGTTAAGCAGGCGGGCAGTCATCAGCGGGTACTCTATATCGTTACCAATATTAGGAGCCTTCTTTTCTATTGAAAAAGAGGGCTCTTTTTTCATAACACGTTAGCCAAACGAAAGCGAAAGCTTTATAATAGAAAAATGAGCAAAAATTCTGATAGGTTTTGTCGGAGGGAGTTTCGTCAATGAGCAACCGGAAGCAGCCGAATATTTTGTTGTTGTATACCGACCAGCAGCGGGCGGATACGATTCATGCTTTGGGCAATGAATTGATTCAGACGCCGACGATGGATCGGCTTGTTCGGGAAGGCACGGCTTTCACGCGGGCCTACACGCCATCACCGGTATGTGTACCGGGGCGGTGCAGCATGTACTATGGGCAGTATCCGTGGAACAGCGGATGTTACGATAACGGGTTCCCGATGCCGGACGATCGGTCGAGCATGTTCCAGGTGTTGAAGGATGCCGGATATCGGACGCACGCCGTCGGCAAGCTGCATTTTAATGGAAAAGATCAGTTGCGCGGATTGGAATCGAGAGATGTCCAGGAGGAAGGCGGGGGCATCGACGATTACAAAAGTTACTTGTTGGATAAAGGCTACGATCATGTCTTCGATCCACAGGGCCAGCGCAGCGAAATGTATTATATGCCACAATTATCTCAGCTCCCGGCTAAAGATCATCCGACCCAATGGGTAGGGGACCGGTCGCTTGATTTTATCCGCAATCATGATTTCAACCGTCCGTTCTTCTTGATGAGTTCTTACATACATCCCCATCCGCCTTTCGCGCCGCCGACGCCGTGGAACAAGCTCTACCGCGCGCCGGAGGTTCCGCATCCGTTCGTTCCGGACAATTATCAGGATTGTCTGACTCATGCCAACCGTCATCAAAACCGTTATAAATACCGGGATCAAGGCATTGACCGCAACATGGTTCGCACGATGAAAGGTTTTTACTATGCGTGCATTTCGTTCATCGATTATCAGATCGGGCGGATTCTGCAGGAGTTGGAAGCGATCGGACAGCTGGACAATACGCTGATATTGTTGTCTTCGGATCACGGCGAGATGCTGGGGGACTACAATTCTTTCGGCAAAAGGACGATGCTCGACGCGGCGGCCAATGTGCCGTTGTTGGCGAGGTTCCCCGAGCGGTTGGCGGCAGGAGTGCGTTGCGAGAAGCCGGCGAACCTGGTCGATATTATGCCAACGGCGATGGATGCGGCGGGGATTGCGCCGACTGCGGCGAACATCGATGGGGTAAGTTTGTTCAAGCTGGCTGACGGAACGGCCGACCGGGAAGTTGTCTATTCGCAATATCAGAAAGCCGGGAAGGCTCTGTATTTGGTCGCGTCCGAACATCGCAAATATATTTATTCGGCGCCGGACGATAAGGAATATTATTTCGATCATGCGGTGGAGAAGGCCGAGGCGACCAACCTGGCGTTGACGTTGGAAGGGCGCCGGGCTATGAGCGATTTGAAGCGACAGTTGGTCGGGGTATTGGCTGAGAAGCCGGAGGCGGAAGCGGTGGCCGATGGAGACTGGAAGAAATACCCGACGCTTCGGATGCCCGAAGATCCCGACGAGGGGCTGCTATACCAGGATGCGGCGAGTGTCCGAGACAGCGAATCGGTGCTGCCGCCGGGGTATGTTGCGAGTTTTCCGGGGCAAGTTAAAGGCAAAAGGAAATAAAGTGGAGCAGGAACAGCAACAAGAATAGGAATGGAAAAGGAAAGAGGAAGAGGTGGCTTGTGTGGCCGAGGTTGTCAATTCAATCGAACGAGTGGAGACGGCGGATCCGTTGCGTCGGGACATTCGTTTTTTGGGGAATATTTTAGGGGAAGTGCTGGTGCACCAAGGCGGTGAGGAACTGCTGAACGTGGAGGAACGCATTCGCGAATTGAGCAAATCGCTCCGCTCCAACCAGACGACGGAATTATACAATGAATTCAAGCAGGCGATCGGCTCATTGAGCCGGGAGAAGCGGCATCAGGTGATCCGCGCGTTCGCGATTTTTTTCCAGCTCGTCAATATTGCCGAGCAAAATCAACGGATTCGCCGCAAGCGCGACTATGAGCGGACGGTCGGAGAGACGGTGCAGCGCAATTCGATCGAGAGCGCGGTGCAAGATTTGGTGAAGTCCGGCATCGGCGCCGGAGCCGTGAAGGAGATCGTCGACAGCCTGTCGCTGGAGCTCGTCATGACGGCGCATCCGACCGAGGCGACACGCCGGGCGGTGCTGGATATTCATAAGCGGATTGCCGCCGATATGACGGAATTGGATAATCCGCTGCTGACGTTCCGCGAGCGGGAGCAATTGCGGGCTAGGTTGCTTGGCGAAGTATTGACCTTGTGGCAGACCGATGAGCTTCGCGACCGCAAACCGACTGTCATCGATGAGGTGCGGAACGGACTATACTATTTCGACGAGACGCTATTTGATGTGTTGCCGGATGTACACGCCGAGTTGGGGCGCGTGCTGCGTAAATATTATCCGAACGAAGCATGGAGCGTGCCGACGTACTTAAAATTCGGGTCGTGGATCGGAGGCGACCGTGACGGCAACCCTTCGGTGACTTCGGATATCACTTGGGAGACGCTGACGATGCACCGCGAGATGGCGTTGCGCAAGTATGAAGAAAGCTTGCGGGCGTTGATGGCGCATATGAGCTTCAGCAAAAATATCGTGAACGTCAGCGACGAGCTGTTGGAATCGATCGAGACGGATCGGCTGAACGTACCGATGAAGAACGAGGATACTTGGCGCAACGAGAAAGAGCCGTATCGGATTAAGCTCACCTATATGATTGAGAAAATGCGCAACACAGGCAACAGACGCAACCGCGACGCCAATGCTCAATATACGGCGATCGAGCAATATATCGAAGATTTGAGGATCATCGACCGCAGCTTGCGCAACCATTACGCCGATTTCGTTGCCGACAATTACGTGTCGAAGATGCTGCGCCAAGCTGAACTGTTCGGGTTCCACCTGGCGACGCTGGATGTGCGGCAGCACAGCAAAGAGCATGATCTGGCAATGGCGGAAGTGCTGAGCAAGATGGGCATCGCGGCGAATTATTCGGCGCTTGCGGAAGATGCGAAGATCGAGCTGTTGGCGAAGCTGCTGGAGGACCCGCGGCCGCTCACTTCTCCGTATTTCGAATACTCCGAATCGACTAGCGAGTGTCTGGACGTCTATCGGACGATCAAACGGGCGCAGCAGGAATTCGGGCGCTATTGTATCGTCAGCTACTTGATTAGTATGGCCGCTGGAGCCAGCGATATGCTCGAGGTGCTCGTATTCGCCAAGGAAGCTGGGCTGTATTCGCGGGCCGCAGACGGGAGCATCACATGTACGTTACAGCCGGCGCCGTTGTTCGAGACGATCGACGATCTGCATGCGGCGGCGAGCATCATGGATACGCTGTTCAGCATCCCGGCGTACCGCAACAGTCTGGATCCGAAGAGCCAATTGCAGGAGATTATGCTCGGCTACTCCGATAGCAACAAAGACGGCGGCGTGTTGGCGGCCAACTGGGAGCTGCGGGTTGCACTGAAGACGATCACGGAAACCGCACAGAAGCATGGGGTGTTGTTGAAGTTCTTCCATGGTCGCGGCGGGGCGCTCGGTCGCGGCGGAATGCCACTCAACCATAGCATTCTGGCGCAGCCTCCGGAAACTGTCGGCGGCGGCATCAAGATTACAGAGCAAGGTGAAGTGCTGTCTTCCCGCTACTCGCTGCAAGGAATTGCCTACCGCAGTCTGGAGCAGGCAACCTGGGCGCTCATCACGGCAGCCAAGCTCGCGCGGTATCCGGAGAATAATGCGGATGAGCCGCGTTTTGAAGAGATTATGGTCGGGATTTCCCAACAGTCGCGTGACAAGTATCAGGATCTCATCTTCCGCGATTCGGATTTTCTGTTGTTCCACAAGGAGACGACACCGCTGCCGGAGATCGGCGAGTTGAACATCGGCTCGCGCCCGTCGAAGCGCAAGAACAGCGAGCGGTTCGAGGATTTGCGGGCGATCCCGTGGGTGTTCTCGTGGACGCAAAGCCGATACTTGCTGCCGGCTTGGTATGCGGCTGGAACCGGCTTGCAAAGCTACTATCAAGGCAAGCCGGAGCGATTGGCCGAGCTGAAGATGATGTATGAAGAGTGGCCGTTCTTCCGCACGACGGTCGACAATTTGCAGATGGCTTTGGCCAAGTCGGATATGGCGATCGCCAAGGAGTACGGGCTGCTGGTGCATAACCAGGCGGTGGCGAAACGAATTTTCGAGCTGATCCGCAATGAATTCGAGTTGACGTCCCAGTTGATTTTGGCGATAACCGGCCAGCAGGAAATTCTCGACAACGTGCCGGTCATTCAGGAATCGATTCGACTGCGCAATCCGTATGTCGATCCGCTGAGCTATTTGCAAGTTCAGTTGATCAAGGAATTGCGGGCGCTGAGGGAGCAGGACAAGGACGATCCGCAACTGTTGAGACAGGTGCTGTTGACGATCAACGGAATTGCTGCCGGGCTCAGGAATACGGGCTGATCGATGCAGCTGAACGATGCGGCTGAACGATTCGGCCTTTGGTTCGAGTCTAGGCCGCAAGGTTGACATAGGAGGGCAAATCATTGATCACTCGTGGGACGGCGATTGTGCTGGTTGCCTTGGGGGCGTCCAGTTACGGTTTGTTGTCGCCGATCGTGAAATTGGCATACCATGACGGATTGGGCGACCCGCAAGTGAGCGCCGGCCAGATTACGATGGGCGCCGTGCTGATTTGGCTGCTTGTGGCAGCCTCCCGCAAGTCATGGGCGAACCCGTTCCGCGGGCCGTGGATCCAGTTGGCGGTCGTCGGTATCGCCGGGATCGCCATGACCACGGTGATGCTCAACAAATCGCTCTCCGAACTGGACGCTTCGCTCGCCATTATTTTGCTGTTTCAATTCACCTGGATTACGATCGTGATGGAAGCTGTCGCTGCCAAGCGAATGCCAAGGCGGAACCAATGGCTCGGGGTAGCTGCCATTTTGGTCGGCACTGCGCTGGCCGTGAATGCGCAGGAAGTCGATTGGCATCGTTTCAGCGGGTCCGGCCTTGCCTTCGGGTTGCTGGCCAGCTTGACCTATAGCGTGTTCCTGTTTTGGACCGGGCGCATCCGCGGCGACTTGCCGCCTCTCATGAGGGCGGCGATTATGCTGACGGCTGCGCTGCCGTTTTTTTATCTGATCTATCCGCCGACTTTGGTATTCTCCGATCATTCGTTCATCAATGTGATGGTTTGGGGTTTGGCGCTGGGACTTCTGGGGCAAGTGGTTCCGACGTTCTGCTTCAATCTCGGCATTCCGAGAATCGGCGGATCGCTCTCCGCGATGCTGGGCGCGTTGGAATTGCCGGTTGCGCT